>NZ_JBHXKE010000171.1:0-21319 GCF_042722765.1 Kitasatospora sp. NPDC058406 | reverse complement strand
CCGCGGGTCCACCCGCGGGGGCCGGGGCTCGTCGTCGTCCGGGTGTCCGTGCACGGCGGGCGCCTCAGCCCAGGATCAGCTGCACCGGGTTGCGTTCCAGCAGCAGCACCGCGACGTCGTCCGTCAACGCGCCGCCGTTCAGCTCCTCGACCTCGGCGATCGCGCTGTCGACCAGCCGGCCCCTGGTCAGCCCGGCGGACTGGTGGTCGCCGACCAGGTCGGCCAGTCCGTCCTGGCCGAGGCGGCGGGATCCGGCGCCGACGCGGCCCTCGATCAGTCCGTCCGTGTAGAGCATCAGCCGCCAGCCGGAGGGGAGCTCGAACCGGTGCGACGGCCAGACGGCCTGGCCGTCGTGGCAGGGGAGCAGACCGAGGGCGGGGCCGGCGTGGTCGGACGGCAGGGTGACCGGCGTGTGGTCCGCGCCGAGCAGCAGCGGCGCGGGGTGGCCGGCGAGGTAGAGCCTGGCGCCCTCGGCGGCGCCGGGGGTCCCGGGGTCGCCGGGTTCGATGACCAGCATGCAGAGCGTCGCGAAGATCTCGTCGCTGCGGCGCTCGTGCTCCAGCACGTGCTGGAGCGTGCTGAGCAGGGCCTCGCCGGTGAGCCCGGCGAAGACCAGGGTGCGCCACGCTATCCGGAGCGCCACCCCGAGGGCGGCCTCGTCGGGCCCGTGGCCGCAGACGTCGCCGATCACCACGTGGACGGCGCCGTCGTCGGTGCGCACCGCGTCGTAGAAGTCGCCGCCGAGCAGGGCCCGGCGGCGGCCGGGGCGGTAGCGCCGGGTGAAGGAGAGGTTGGCGCCGTCCAGCAGCGGGGTGGGCAGCAGGTGGCGCTGGAGGCGGGCGTTCTCCTGGCCGCGCAGTTCGGCCTCGACCAGGCGGCGCTGGGACTCGTCGGCGCGCTTGCGCTCGACCGCGTACCGAAGGGCCCGGGCCAGCAGCGGGCCGTTCGTCTCGTTCTTGATCAGGAAGTCCTGGGCGCCGGCGGCCACGGCCGCCGCGCCCAGTTCCGCGCCGGCGGCGTCGGTGAGCACCACGACGGCGGTGTGCGGGGCCCGGCGGAGCAGTTCGTGCAGGCCCTCCAGACCGTCGGACGGGTCCGAGGGGTGGGGCAGGTCGGCGGGGGCGTCGAGGTCGAGCAGGACGCAGCTGAAGTCGTTGCCGCGCGGTCGGCTGCGCCGGCTGCCGGACGGGGCGGGGGCGAGCAGCTCGGCGGCCTGGTCGAGGCCACGGGCCCAGTGGATCTCGATGGGGGCACCGCTGTCGGCGACCGCTGCCCTGAGCAGTTCGGCGTCGGATGCGTCGTCCTCGATGACCAGCAGCTTGAGCGGGGCGGCGGCCGGTGCGACGGGGGAGCGGACCGGCGAGGGGGGCTTCCCGGGGGCCGTTCCGGCGGTGCGTCGGGCACCCCTGCCGCCGTCGGGCGCGGTCGGGACCCGGGTGGCCGCTCCGGTGGGGATCCGGGTGGTGGCTCCGGCGGGGGAGGATCCGGCCCGTGCGGTGGAGGCGCCGCCGTCGGACCGGGGGTGAGGTATCGGCGCGGTCGCCGTGAGCGGGCCGGCCGACTGCTCGGCGTGGGCGGACCGGTCGCGGGCACACCTCGCGTGGGCGCTGTCCAGGGCGCCCGGCAGGTCCGCGGCACCAGGTGCCCGCCCGTCTCCCGTTGCGGGCATCGGCTGATCCTCCTTTTCCCCGAATGCGTAACGGCCGGCGTCCGTCCGCAGTGCCCGCTTGGCACCCCGCGGCGGGGAACTTCTCGCGACCATAACGTGATCTCCGGGGATTTCTCTGGCCGACCGGCGCCGTTGTGGCTATCGCCACGCCGGTGGCGGTGTGTTGGATGGGAGCGGGTACATCGGCGGAGGCCCGTACCGGCGGTGTGGGGACGGGCCGGAGAAAGGGGACGGCATGGTGACGCGCATCACCCTGGTCGAGGGTGACATCACGGAACAGCAGGTGGACGCGGTGGTGAACGCCGCCAACTCCTCTCTGCTGGGCGGCGGTGGCGTGGACGGCGCGATCCACCGCAAGGGCGGACCGCAGATCCTGGAGGAGTGCCGCAGGCTGCGGGCCTCGCAGTACGGCCGGGGGCTGCGCACCGGGCAGGCGGTGGCGACGACGGCCGGTGACCTGCCGGCCCGCTGGGTGATCCACACCGTGGGGCCGGTCTATCTCGTGGAGGAGTACGGGGAGCGGGCGGAGCTGCTGGCCTCCTGCTACCGCGAGTCGCTCCGGGTGGCGGTGGAGCTCGGCGCGCGCACGGTGGCCTTCCCGGCCGTGTCGGCCGGGGTGTACGGGTGGCCGCCGGCGGACGCGGCCAGGATCGCGCTCGGCACCGTCGCGGAGGTGACGGCGGACCCGGGGTTCGGCGGCGGACTGGAGGAGGCGCGGTTCGTGCTGTTCGGGAGGGAGACGTACGAGGTGTTCGAGGGCGTCGGACGGGAGCTGGGGTCGACGGGGAGGGAGTGAGGTCCCGCCCGGGTGCCCCCATGGTGGCGTGACGGGACGTCAACACGCCAGAGATATTCGATAACTCGTTCGAGTGAATCCGCCGACTCGCTCACCGCCGCCCGGCCCCGACGGGCCCTCTCCGGTGGACCGCCCCGGCGAACTCCCTCCGCCGGGCCCGCTCCGCCGCGCCCCTCCGCCGGGCCCGCCCGGGCGGACTCCCGGGGCGACTCCCCGGAAGGCGGCCCCGGTGGGCGCGCTACGGCGCCAGCGCCGCCCAGGGCAGCGTGACCTCGCCCTGCCGCCACCGCCCGCGCGCGTCCACCAGCGGCCAGCCGCCCGCCAGCGCGGTGCAGGCGGCCACCCACCGCTGCCGCGCGCCGAACGCCCCGTACGGCGCGGCGGCCGCCCAGGCGCGGTCGAAGTCCCGGAGGAAGGCGTGCACCGGGCGGCCCGGCACGTTGTGGTGGATCAGCGCCTTCGGCAGCCGTTCGGCCAGGTCGGACGGCTGGCCGAGGCCGCCCAGCCGGGCCGCGAAGGTCACCGTGCGGGGCCCCTCCGGGCCGAGTGCCACCCAGACGTGCCGGCGGCCGATCTCGTCGCACGTCCCCTCCACCAGCAGCCCGTCCGGCGTCAGCCGGGCGCACAACCGCTCCCAGACCCCGGCCACCGCCGACTCGTCGTACTGGCGCAGCACGTTGGCGGCCCGGATCAGCAGGGCCGGTTCGCCGCCGTCCAGCGGCACCTCGAAACCGCCGCGGCGGAACGTCAGCAGCGGCGGCTCCGCGTACGGAAGGGCGGCGGCCACCCGGTCCGGTTCGATCTCGATCCCGACCACCCGGACGTCCGGCCGGACGGCGCGCAGCCGTCCGGACAGTTCGACCGCCGTCCAGGGCGCCGCCCCGTACCCGAGGTCCACGGCCACCGGCGGGCGGCCGGCGGAGCGCAGCGCGGGCCCGAGGGCGTGGGCGATCCAGCGGTCCATCCGCCGCAGCCGGTTGGTGTTGGTGGTGCCGCGCGTCACGGTGCCCACCGGCCGCCCCGCCCGTGCGCGGGCGGGCGCGGTGACGGAGTCGAAGGAGGAGGCGGCCATGCCCCACAGCGTACGTGGCCCGTCCGGGCGGGCCGGGGGCTCGGGCCCGGGGCCGCGGCCGGGCCGCCCGGCGCACCCCGGGCCGCCCGCCCCGCGGGGCCGCTCCGGTGCGCCCGTCGTCCCGTCGGCCATCTCGTGCAGCGAGACGGGAATGCCGGTCGGTGACCACGTGGTTGGCACACTGGTGGTGATGTGTGTCCGGACGGGGCCGGCACGCAGCCGCGCCGCAGCAGGTGTCGCGGCGGTGCGGCGTGCGCGGAAGCACACACGCCGGACAGCAGGCAAGCAGGCAAGCAGGCTGCAGAGACGGGCAGCACAGAGGAGGCTTCAGCCAGGTGATCCAGCACCCCGTCCGTTCGGTTCGCCGTGCCCAGCCGGCCCCGCCCGCGCGCGGCCGGCTCCAGTCGCTCGTCCAGGGCCGGCAGCGTCGGCCGCGCCGGATAGCCATGCTCAGCGTCCACACGTCGCCGCTGCACCAGCCCGGCACCGGTGACGCGGGCGGCATGAACGTCTACATCGTGGAGCTGGCCAAGCGTCTCGCCGAGCTCAACATCGAGGTCGAGGTCTTCACCCGGTCGATCTGCTCGGACGACGCGCCGACCGTCGAGCTGGCCCCCGGGGTGCTGGTCCGGCACGTCACGGCCGGTCCGTACGAGGGGCTGGTGAAGGAGGACCTGCCGGCCCAGCTCTGCGCCTTCACCCACGGCGTGCTCCGCACCGAGGCCGGACACCGCCCCGGTCACTACGACCTCGTGCACTCGCACTACTGGCTCTCCGGGCAGGTCGGCTGGCTGGCCGCCCAGCGCTGGGGCGTGCCGCTGGTGCACACCATGCACACCATGGCCAAGGTGAAGAACGCCGCGCTGGCCGAGGGGGACACCCCCGAGCCGGCGGCCCGGGTGATCGGCGAGACCCAGGTGGTGGAGGCGGCCGACCGGCTGATCGCCAACACCACGGAGGAGGCCGCCGAGCTGGCCCGGTTCTACGCGGCCCGGCCGGACCAGCTGGCCGTGGTCCACCCCGGCGTCAACCTGGACGTCTTCCGCCCGGGCCGGGCGGTCGGTCCGAACGCGGTGGGTGCCCCCGGCCCGTCGGACGCGCTGGACGGCGTGGTCGCCCGGCGGGCGGCCCGGGCCCGGCTCGGTCTGCCGGCGGACGCCGCCGTGCTGCTCTTCGCCGGCCGGATCCAACCGCTGAAGGCGCCCGACGTGCTGCTGCGCGCCGTGGCGGCGCTGCTGGAGCGGCGGCCGGAGCTGCGCGAGCGGCTGGTGGTGCCGGTGGTCGGCGGCCCGTCCGGCACCGGGCTGGCCAAGCCGGAGAGCCTGCACAAGCTCGCCGCCCAGCTGGGCATCTGCGACGTGGTGCGTTTCCACCCGCCGGTGGGACAGGAACTGCTCGCCGAGTGGTACCGGGCGGCGACCGCGCTGGTGATGCCCTCGTACAGCGAGTCGTTCGGGCTGGTCGCGCTGGAGGCGCAGGCCTGTGGCACGCCGGTGGTGGCGGCCTCGGTGGGCGGTCTGCCGGTCGCGGTGCGGGACGGCGTGACGGGCACCCTGGTCCACGGCCACGACCCGCGGGCCTGGTCGCACGCGCTGGAGCCGTACGTCACCGACCCGGGCCTGGTGGCCCGGCAGGGGGACGCGGCGGCCCGGCACGCGGCCGGGTTCGGCTGGGACAGCGCCGCCGCGACCACCGCCGAGGTGTACGCCGGCAGCCTGGCCCGCCCGGCCGGGCGGCTCACGGGCTCCCGGCTGCGGCTGGCTTGAAGGCGTCGGCGACCGGCCGGTCCGCGGGCACCGGCTACCGGCTACCGCGGGAGGCGCCGGCTGCGGAGGCCCACGCGCCCCGGGCTGCCCGGGCGGGCTGCCCACCCCGGCCGCCCGCGTCCGGTCGCGGCGCGGCGGGGAACTCCGGCCGGCGTGCTGCTGCGCCCGGCCGTACCGCCGAGTAACGTCACCCTCATGGCAATCCGCACCAAGGACGAGGCCCTGACCCTCCTGCGCGCCGCCCTGGACGAGGCAGGGGTGGCCTGGGAGCCGGCCCCCACCGATCCCCACACGCTGGTGGCGACCCTTCCGGGCAACCGGAAGCTCAGCACCACCTGCGCCCTGCGGGTCGGCGACCACACCCTCTCGGTGAACGCCTTCGTGGTCCGGCGCCCCGACGAGAACCACGAGGCGGTCTACCGCTGGCTGCTGGAGCGGAACACCCGCCTGTACGGCGTCGCCTACGCGGTCGACGCGCTGGGCGACGTCTACCTGGCCGGCCGGCTGCCGCTGGAGGCGCTGACCCCGGACACGGTGGACCGGCTGCTCGGCACGGTGCTGGAGAACGCCGACGAGCCGTTCAACACGCTGCTGGAGCTGGGCTTCGCGACCGCGATCCGTCGGGAGTGGGAGTGGCGCACCAAGCGGGGGGAGTCCACGCGCAACCTGGCGGCCTTCGCCCACCTCGCCGGTCCGGCCCCCGAGGGCCCGGCTCCTGACGGTCCGGCCGCGGAGCCGGCTCCCGGCGGCGGACCCGCCGCCGGGTAGCGGCCCGGCTCAGCAGCCCGTCGGAGCCTGCTCCGGTGCGGCGTCCGCCTTCCGGAGCGCCCCGGACGCCGCACGCCCGGACGCCACCACCTCGGGCTCGGTGCCGGCCCCGGTCACCGCGGCCGGGGTCGCCGTCACCACCGGAACGGTCACCACCGGAACGGTCACCGCCGGAGCCGCCGCCGCGCCCGTCCGCCGTCCGAGCAGCACGTACCCGGCCGCCGCGACCGTCCCGCAGGCCGCGCAGGCACCCCACAGTGCCCCGCTGCCGGCCCGCTCCAGCAGCACGCCGCCGACCGCCGGCGCGAGGAACGAGGCGAGCGACCAGGAGAGCGAGTAGACGCCCTGGTAGCGCCCGCGGGCCTCGGCCGGCGAGAGCTCGGCGACCAGCCCCATCATGGTCGGCGCGTTCAGGATCTCGCCGATCGTCCAGACCGCCACGGTGAAGGCGTAGAACCACGCCGAGGACCCGGCCAGCGCGGTCAGCCCGAACCCCCAGCCGATGAACAGCGCACTGGCGATCAGCAGGGCGGTCCGGTCGCGGCCCTCCATCCACCGGGTGAGCGGGATCTGGAGCACCACGATGAGCAGCCCGTTGAGGCCGATCACCAGGCCGTACTGGGTGGCGGTGATGCCGGCCCGTCCCATGTCCACGGCGAGCATGGTCGAGCCCTGCTGGGCGACCAGGGCGAGCAGCAGGTTGAGCCCGACCACCGCCATGAAGCGGCCGTCCCGGAACACCGTGCCGAGGCCGATCGCGGGCTTGCCCGCCTGCGCGGCGGGCGTGTCCGGCCGGGTCTCGGGGATCCGGACGAAGATGACCACCGCGCAGATCAGCGTGGAGATCGCGTCCAGCACGAAGAGCGTGAGGTAGCCGTGCGTGGCGATCAGACCGGCCGCCGCCGCCGAGAGGCCGAAGCCGATGTTGATCGCCCAGTAGTTCAGGGCGTAGGCGCGGACCCGGTCCTCGGCGGGCACGATGTCCGCGATGATCGCGGAGGTGGCGGGCCGGGTCGCGTTGTTGCAGAGGCCGACCAGGAAGGCGACCACCGCGATGGCCACCTGGCCGTCGGCGAAGCCGAGCACCGCGGTGAACAGCGCGGTGCCGAGCTGCGCCGCGACGAGCGTCGGCCGCCGGCCTATCCGGTCGGTCAGCACCCCTGCGCCGATCGACGCGATCGCCGAGCCGAGCCCGAAGAGCGAGGCGACCAGGCCCGCGTACGACGCCGAGTAGCCCCGTTCGGTCGTCAGGTAGAGGGCCAGGAAGGTGACGACGAAGGCGCCCAGCTTGTTGATGAGCGTGGACGTCCAGAGCCACCAGAACTGGCGGGGCAGCCCGCTCAGCGCCTCGGTCACGGCTCTTGCGACGCGGGTGGGGACGGACAGGTGGGGCATGTGGGGGCTCCCGGGCAGGCGGCGTCCGCTGAGCAGGACGGGCAGGACCGCTCAGCACATCGGTAAGTGTCACAACTGCAGTGCACACATTACTCATCAGGTGAGGCCGCGACCAGGGGCTTTTCCGGGCTCCACTAAGCTGGAGGCCATGGCTGACACGACGTACCGACTTATCCTGCTCCGTCACGGCGAGAGCCAGTGGAACCAGAAGAACCTGTTCACCGGTTGGGTCGACGTCGACCTCAACGAGAAGGGTGAGAAGGAGGCCGCCCGCGGCGGCGAGCTCCTCTCCGCCGAGGGCTACCTCCCGGACGTGCTGCACACCTCGCTGCTGCGCCGCGCGATCCGCACCTCCCAGATCGCCCTGGACAAGGCCGACCGCCACTGGATCCCGGTCAGCCGCAGCTGGCGCCTGAACGAGCGGCACTACGGCGCCCTCCAGGGCAAGGACAAGGCCCAGACCCTGGCCGAGTTCGGCGAGGAGCAGTTCCAGCTCTGGCGCCGCTCGTACGACACCCCGCCGCCGGTCCTGGCCGACGGCGCCGAGTACTCGCAGGCCGGTGACGCCCGCTACGCCGACATCCCGAGCGAGCTGCGTCCGCGCACCGAGTGCCTCAAGGACGTCGTCGACCGGATGCTCCCGTACTGGTACGACGCCATCGTCCCGGACCTCGCCGCCGGCAAGACCGTCCTGGTCACCGCCCACGGCAACAGCCTGCGCGCGCTGGTCAAGCACCTCGACGGCATCTCCGACGAGGACATCGCCGGCCTCAACATCCCGACCGGCATCCCGCTCGTCTACGAGCTCGACGCCGACTTCAAGCCGACCGTCAAGGGCGGCCGCTACCTCGACGCGGACGCCGCCGCGGCCGCCATTGAGGCGGTCAAGAACCAGGGCAAGAAGTAACCCACCTGGCGAAACGGCCCCCCACCTGCGCATTCAGCGCTGGTGAGGGGCCGTCTTCATTTCCGGGCCGTCTGTGGGCCGTCAGCCTTCGTGATCTTGAACCCCGAAGACCCCTTCGATCGCCTTCCGGGCGCGGTCCCGGCTGTCCGGCAGCAGGTGCGCGTACACCCGCAGCGTCAGCCCCGGATCGGCGTGCCCCAGGTACTCGCTGACGACCTTGATGCTCTCCCCAGCGTCCAGCAGCACCGAGGCGTAGAAGTGCCGCAGCGCGTGCATGCCGTGCTCCCGAGCGGCGGCGTGGGACTCCCCCTTGGCCCGGGGCGGGATCACCCCGGCGGAGGCCAGCGCGGGCTTCCAGTAGTCCTCGTTGAGCATGCCGCGCCAGACGATCGAGTCCGACAGGCTGGTGAAGATCAGTTGCTTGGTGACCGGCGGCCCGCCGGTCTTCATCCACGGCAGGGTGATCTCCACCGGAGGGAAGCGCTCGATGTGGGCCCGGAGCGCGTCCGCCACCGGGCCCGGGAGCGGCACGCTCCGCAGCGTCCCGCCCTTCGGCGGGGCGAACACCGGCTTGCTGAGGCTGAGCTTCAGCTGCTGGGTGACGTGCATCGTGCCCGCCTCGAAGTCCAGCGCGTCCACGGCCAGCCCCAGGATCTCGCCCTGCCGAAGCCCGCAGCCGGCGCCCACGTCGACCGTCGCCCGGTACCGCTCGGTCATGGCGGCCCGGACGGCGAACACCCGGTCCGGCTGCCACGGGACGACCCGCTTCGACCCGACGACCGGCGGCTTGACCGTCTGCGCGGCGCACGGGTTCCTGGGCAGATGACCGTCGTCCACGGCCGCGCTCAGCACGGCACGGACGTTGGAGAAGATGACCCGGGCGTACGAGCCGGAGATGCCCGACGTCTCCAACTGCGCCACGAACTCCCGGATGTGCCCCGGCTGGAACGACCCGAGCGGCCGGGCCCCGATCCGCGGGAAGGCGTGCCGCCGGAGCTGCGAGCGCATCGACGCCTGCGTGTTGGGGTCGCTGGTCTGACTCCTCAGCCAGTGTTCGGCGAACTCCTGGAACGTGGTCTTCGCGGCCATCGGGTCGAGGTACTGCCCGCGCGACATGTCGGCCTCGATCCGGGTCAGCCAGTCCTCGGCCAGCCGCTTCTGGCGGTCGGGGAAGCTCTTGCTCTTCTCGGTGCCGTCCGGGGCGACGTAGCGGGCGCGGTAGCGCTTGCCGGTGCCGTAGCGGTCGGTGCGGACGCGGTGCGGCTTGCCGTCGGGGCCGGTCTCGGCCTTGTACCAGCGGTCTTGGATGTGGCCGGCCATGGGGCCGCTCCTTCGAGTGGTGGTGGCTTCGGTGTTGTTGGCGTTGGTGTTGGCGTTGTTGTTGGTGCTCTGGCCTGCGACAACAGCGGGGGCGGGGGGTCCGGCGGTCGCCGGGGGAGGGGGGCGGGGGCCGGTGCCCCGGGGGCCGGTCGCGGAGAGGCAGCCCGGGGTGGCCCGCAGGGTGGCTGGCCGGGGGCCGGTCGGGGGTGGGTTGTCCGGTTGGGTGGCGGGAGGGGGTGTGTGGTGGGGCAGGGAGGGAGGCGTTCGGTGCCGGGGAGGGGCCGTTTTCGGGTGTTCTGCGGGGGCTGCGGGGTGCCTCCCTGCCTCCCTGTGGCGGTGTATGCGCTGGTGGGGGCGGGGGTGGGTGTCAGGGAGGCGGGGAGGGAGTTCTCCCTGCTTCCCTGGCGGGTCCCTGGTGGTTCAGGCGGCCTGTTGGGTCTGGTCGGTGACCCATTGGGCGACGGCGTCGGGGTGGTAGCGGACGTGTCGGCCGGCGCGGAAGCCGGGCGGGCCGGTGCGCTTGCGGCGCCACTGGTAGACGGTCTCCAGGGGGACGCCGAAGAGGGAGGCGATGTCCTCGGGGGTGAGGAAGCGGGCGGGCAAGGCCGTGGCGGTGGTCGGGGTGCGGTGGTTGGCCAAGGTGGTCTCCGGGTGTGGTCGGCCTGTCTGTCACCTGTCACCTGTCACCTGTCTGTCGCCTGTACGGGGCAGGTCACGGGATGGGTTCGGGCGGTGCGGGGCCCGTTCCGGGGTGGGGATGACAGGTGACAGGACAGGTGACAGGTGGGTGGTCGGGCTGTCGTCGCGCTTGTCGTCCGGCTTGTCGCCTGTCTGTCCTGTCGCCTGTCTTGTCGCTTGTCGCCTCCCTGGTCGGGGGAGGGTTTCCGGGCTCTGCGGGTGGTTCGGCGGGGCCGGGGCGACAGGCGACAGGACAGGCGACAGGCGACAGGGGGGCTTGATCGGTTGCGGCGGGTGAGGTGTCAGGGCCGTCATGCCGGTGTCAGGAGGCCGGGGCCGGGTGTCAGGTCGGCGGCCGGGCGGGTCCGGCGGGGTGTCAGAGGCGTCAGGGCCGGCGTCGGGTGGGTGTCAAAGCCGTCAGAGCTGGGTGCCGGGCGGGGTGTGAGGGGCGTCAGACGGGGGTGTCAGAGGCGTCAGCTCGCGTGCGCGTGCGCGTTACCCGGGGGGTTTGGGCGTCAGCGGTGTCAGACGATCTCTGACACCCGGGGCCTGACGGTCGCGGTTGGCCCCTGATGTGACGGAGGGTGACCTCCCTCCCACCTCCCACCCGGCCGGAGAGCGTCCTCCCGGGCCCCTGAGCGGCTGGGGGAGGGCTTTCCGGGGTGGGGGGTGGGAGGGGGGAGATTGCGAGGAGTGACCGGTTCTAGCGACCGGGAGCGGGGTGCCGGGCGGGGCTGCGGGCGCTTTCCGGGGTTCGGCCGACGGGGGCGCTAGACGCTAGGCGGCTGGTCGGACCGGGTTCCGCCTGCTAGCGGGGTCGCTAGGTCTAGCGAGGGGTGACGCTAGGCCGGGGCTTGGTGGGGAGCGGGCGCGGGGTGTCGTGGCGGCCGGTGGGGCGTCCAGTTTTCTGGACGGTCGGGTGGTCGGCGGGGTGTGTTCGGGGGTCATGGCGGTGGTCTCCATCGTCTCGGGGGTGGTCCGGAAAGGCCGGAAAGGCCGTAAAGGGGTCTGAGCTGGGGTTTTGCGTGGCGGAAAGTGGTCCGGAAGGGTCCGGAAAGGGTCCGGGAGGTTCGGGGCCGGGGGATCGCGGACGGCTTTCCGGACCATTCCGGACCACTTTCCGCCAGCTGTTTTCGCAGGTCGGAGGGCTTTCCGGCCTTTTCGGCCTTTCCGGACCGCCTGTCAGTCGGGCGGGGCGTAGAGGTAGGTGGTCTGCTGGCGTCCGCCGGTGGCGAGCTGGGCGGCGACGAAGCCGGGCAACTGGCACAGGCGGGCGGTGACGTCGGCGCGCTGGGTGGCGTTCAGCCGCTTCAGCAGGACCTGCACCTGGGACTGCGTCATGCCGCAGGGCCCGGCGGTCTTCACCGCGTGGACGAGCTTGTCGAGGTGCGGGTCACCGGTGCTCGCGGCGGCGGCCGGACCGAGGATGTGGGCGGCGCTGGCGCGGGCGTACCGCACAAGGGCCCAAGCGGCGCGCAGGTGGTGTTCGGCGACGCGGTCGGTGTGGTCGAGGAGGGCGTAGACCATGGCGGCGCGCTTGGCGTAGGGGGCGGCGCGGGCGGTGAACTCCGCGATCGGACCCTCGTCGGCCTCGTCCCCGCAGAGCGCCGGGTAGACCTCCTCCCGCCACAGCTGCGCGGCCTGCTGGTCGAGCTGGACCTCTTTGACGCGGCGGGCGTCGGCGAGGACGGACTTCCACGCGGTGGCGAGGTTGTCGATCAGCTCGTCCGGGGCGCCCCGGCCGTCGGGGTCGAGGAGGTTGCGGTGGACGAAGACCGGCAGGAAGCGGTTGTAGGTGCCGCCGGCCATCTCGGCGTCCTGCATCTTCGCCCGCAGCTCGCGCGGGGAGATGTGGCCGATGACGGCGATGTGCGGGGCGGTGGCGTGCAGCGCTTCCCGGTTCATCACGCCCAGGTCCTCGCCGTTCCACGCCTGGCGCAGGATGCCGCTAAGGGACGAGCCCTCGCGCCGTCCCCGGGCCATGGTGACCCCGTACTCGGACTCCACGACCCACAGGCGCTTGTCGGTGACGCCGGGGTCCTTGTCGCCGTCGCCGTCGCGGACCATCTCGATCAGGCCCTCGCCGGAGGACAGGCCGGAGCGGGTGTTGCAGGCGATGAAGTCCGGCACGGCGGCCTTGAACAGGCGGCGCACGGTGTTCGTCCCCGCGCCCTTCCTGCCCGCGGCCGTCGCACCGACGGTCAGCGCCCAGATGAGGGCGGGGTGGCGGTCGTTGCCGATCCACATGAACGGCCCCGGACCGATCGCGGCGCCCCCGGCCGACAGCAGGTTCACCAGCACGCCCACCGGGTCGGCCTCCGTGGTCGGGTCGAGATCGCGCACGGTCTCCCCCGCCCACCCGCAGAACACCTCCGGGTCCGGCACCGGCCCAGGCCGCGTCGGGCGGTCGAGCCCCGGAGCGGCGTCGTACATCGGGTTCTGCCGGGCCTGTGGTCGGCCGTCGGGGGCGGTGGCGAGGTGGAGTTCGACGGGCATCAGGCACTCTCCGCAAGCTGGGCGGTGGTGGTGTCGGGAAGGTCGGCCTGACGGCCGTCGGGGCGGTGGTGGCGGTGCCATCCGGGCTGCCCGGGGATCGCCACCGGCGGCCACCCGGGAGAAGCGCTCACCGGCCGGTGCGCGGCCACAGCGGCGCGGGCCCGCTGCTCGGCCAGCTCCAGCGCGGTCGGGTGGTTCGACCAGGCCCGCACCGTCCTCACGAGGTCCTTCCACGCGGCTTCGTCCTCGGCCGCCCACGCGGCGCGGGCCCGCTCGCCGAGCACCAGGTCCGTGCGCAGACGGGCGTGGATCGCCTCCGGGGCCTGCTCGGCCTGCTGGCGCCAGGCTTCGGCGGCGGTGACGAGAGCGGCCTCCCGGCGCGGGTCGGCCGGCGCCAGCGCGGCGAACGCGGGCGTCCCGTACTCGGGGATGCCGAGGGGCTGTCCCCACCGGTCGAACACCACGGCCGGGCTGATCCGCCGGATCACGCTCAGGAAGCGCTCGGCGGCCCACCGGGCGGTGGAACGGTGCGCGTCCCGCACCGGCGCCGGGAGGACGATCGGGTCGGGCAGCACCGTTTCAACCACGTCCGGGTCCGCTTCAGCGGCACCGGCGGCGGGGGTGTTCACCGGGCGCTCACCGGCGCTCACGACACCGTGTCCGCCGTTCACGGACGGGTCCGTTTCGGGTCCGCCGGGCGCCGTTTCGACCACGCGGTCGGCCGCTTCGGGAGTGGGGTGAACGGGGCGGTGAGCACCCGACTGAACGCTGCTCACGGCGGGGCGTTCACCGCTCACGGTGGCGCCGGTTTCGGGCTCACGGGCGCCCGTTTCGGCGGCGGCGGTCGGCGTTTCAGGTCCGGGTGGTGGAGCTTCGGGGGCGCGGGAGTCGGCCCCGTTCTGGCTGGTCACAGCTACTCCTCATCGGTCGGGAGTCGGGCTGGAAGTCGGGGGTGTTCACCGGGAACGGTCGGGTGTTCACCGGTGAGCGCAGTCGGCTGTCGGTCGGGCCGTGACCACTGGTCAGGGGGCGACCGATGCTTGTGGGTAAAGGGCGGGAAGCGCTTCCCGGGAACCGGGAACGGTCGCCGGGAACGCCGGGAACGGTTCCGTGAGCGGCGGTGAACAGTCGGGTGTTCACCGCCTCCCGGGCGGGCCTGAAAGTCGGCCGACTGCGCCCGAAACGGGGGCGGCCGACTGGTCGGGTGAGCGGGTGGTGAGCGCCCGTGAGCGTCGGTGAGCGTTCACCCGGACAGGCTGCGTCAGGCGACGGCGAGCCGGAGGGTGTTCACCGCCGGGGCGGCGGGCGGCTGCGGGGCGGTGACGCCGAAGATGCGCGTCACGGCGGCGCCGAGACGGACCGCGAAGTCCTGCAAGCTGGAGTTGCGGCGGCCGGTGTAGATCTCCATCGCCATGTCCGCGAAGTCCTCGGCCACGTCCAGGCTGGTCTGCGCCATGGCGAACCACAGGCAGCCGACGATCTTCTCCTCGCTGCCGCTCTCCAGGTCCTCGCGCATCAGCAGCGCGCCCGGGGTGAACAGCAGGCGGCCGAGGATCTCCCCGAACGAAAGGTGCAGGGTCATCTGCACCGCCACGCGGGGGGACGTCTCGGAGACCTCCTGCTCACCCCACACGTCCACGGCGGTACGGACGGAACCGATGGCCAGCGGCAGGCCGGCGAGAGAAGCGTGCATGATGGAACTCCCTTCATGGGGCATGGAACGGCGTGCTTACTTGGCGGTTTGGGCGCCGTTCCATGGCAAGTCCTGGCATCGTCTGCATTGTCCGAACAATGCTGTCGGTGAAGAGATTGGCACGCTCAGCAAGCGCGGTCAAGCCCATCGTTCGCATTGACTGGACAATGCGCCGTGAGCTGCTGTTTCATGGTCTGCATGTCAGCGATGCGATCTGGGCGAGCGCCCATGTACCAGCAGATCTCCGACGCGCTGAGGCAGAAGATCGCGGATGGGACGCTCCCGGCCGGCGCGCAGTTGCCGACCGAAGCCGACCTGATCGCGCAGTTCGGCGTCGGGCGAGGAACCGTACGGCAGGCGCTCGGCGCGCTGGTCAACGAAGGCCTGGTCGTGCCGATGAGGCCCCGGGGTTACTTCGTGAAGGAGCGCCAGCCCATGGTGTTCCGGCCGCAGGCAGAGTTCCGCAAGCGCCCCTACTCGGCCGAGATGGACGCGTTCGTCACGGAGCACTCGGCGGACGGGCGGAAGCCGCGCCAGCTCATCGAGGTGGCCATCGTGGAGCCTGCGCCGGACGTCGCGAAGCGCCTACATCTGGAGGCTGGAGAGCTTGCCGCGGTGCGTCGGCGCATCCGCTGGCTCGACGGCGAGCCGTTCAACGTGAACGACAGCTACTTCCCGCTGGACATCGTCCGCGACTCCGAGATCATGCGGCCGGAGGACATCACGCGCGGAGCCAACGAGGTGCTGGCGGAGCTGGGCTACCGGCAGGTGCGGGCGCTCGACGAGCTGTACGTGCGGATGCCGACTCCCGATGAGGCGCACCGCCTTGAACTGGGGCCCGGAAGCCCCGTCGCCTACCACGTCTGCACCGGCTTCACGGCCGACGGCCGGCCGGTGCGCGTCGCGGTGACCGTGCTGCCGGGGGACCGGCACGTCATCTCGTACGAGCGTCGGTGGGAGCAGCCGCAGGACGGTGCCGAGTGACCGGGCTGGAGATGCGAGCGGCCACGCCGGACGAACTCCCCCTGGTCGAGGAGCTACTGACCAGCGCGGGCGCGTGGCTGGCGTCGCTCGGGAGCGACCAGTGGCAGTTCCCTCCGCGCCGGGAACGGCTGCTCGACTCGATGAGCCGGGGGGAGTGCTTCATAGCCCTCCGCGACGGTGAGCCGGCTGGAACGCTGACCGTGGACGAGCAGGCGGATCCGGAGTTCTGGCGGGCCGACGACGAACCGGAGACGGCGCTTTACGTGCACCGGATGGCCATCGCCCGTGCTGTGGCTGGCCAGGCCGTAGGTGCGCAGATGCTGGACTGGGCGGCGGCCCGCGCAGCGGCTGCGGGGAAGGTCAGGCTCCGGCTCGACGCATGGAAGACGAACCCGGCGCTGCACCTGTACTACCTGCGCCAGGGCTTCACTCTGGTGCGGATGGTTGACCTGCCCCATCGGCAGTCGGGGGCGCTATTTGAGCGCCTGCTGGGGCGGCGGACAGGGGCACATGTCGGCATCTCCGCGCCGATCGACGATGGCCAGTGACTCGACTGGGTGCCGATTCGACCGCGCTCCACGTCACCGCTCAAGCCAGAAGAATCCTTGTGATCTGCATCACGGCGCAAAGGGGGGCAAAATATGACCCTGATCTGTGACTGGCGTCACATTCTGTTGAGTTGACACCCTGTAGGCGGGGTGCCTTGTCTGGCCCCTGTGCTATGGCCGATGGAGGGCGTCGAATCATGCCTGGTTATCGCCGGTGGCTTGTGAAACATCCCCTGGTTTCACGGGTCGGGATGGCGCCTCGGGGTCAACGTCTTCCTCATCAGCAACGGCAAGTTGGCACACCTCATGGTGACTTGCGATGGCTGGTGGTGTTGGGGTCATCATGGGCCAACGTCAAAGGCCACCCGCTCAGCAAGGGCCTAGGAAACCGTGCGCTGTGCGAGTGGCCAACACCAACGCTTGGAAGGTGCCCTATGAGTTTGTCCCCTGCCCCAAGGGCTTTGTCAAACCCCCTCCTGGCGCCGAGCCTGGCGCTCGTGATCGTCATCCTGGTGTTCGTCTGGCCGGCGGTTGGGTCGCTGATGGCCATGTGGGGGAACGCAGTTGCTCTCGCGAGCGCACTGCTTGGCGCGATCGGCGCTGGCTGGGTGAGCCTCGGTCGGCGTGAACGTCGAGTTCGTCGATCGAGGTGAGTCCCGGGCCGTCTGTGGGCCGTCCGGTGTCGGCCGAGGGTGGCCAACGATGACAACTGTCGACGGCTCGATCCCAGGTCAGGGGCCCTTGATCAGGCCCGGAAAATCGACAGGCCAAACCCAGGGCAAGAAGTAGGCCCGCAGCGTCTCCGGTGGCCCGTGAGGGGCTGTGAGGGCCCTGTTCCCCGGGATCGGGGGCGGGGCCCTCTGGCGTACGGTCCGCCGGTGGATCGGCGCCAGGGGCTTTCAACTCCCTTGGGGTGCAGGGGTTTTGAGTGCTGCGAAAGTGGTTCAGACCATTGACGGCCCGGGTGGCTGCTCCTACCGTGTGAGCACCGCCCCGGCGCAGGCATGCCAAGGGCTCACCCCGTAGGCCGCCGCACCCCCACGCGCGCGCGTCTGCGTCCGGCGCACTCTCCATCCACCCCCACGGAGGAGCACCATGCGCACACGTCATATCGTCGGAGCCGTGATCGCCGCGCTCGCGGTGCCGGTCGCGGTCGCGCTGCCGGCGCAGTCGCACGGCTACATCACCACCCCGCCCAGCCGCGCCGCGCTCTGCGGGGCCGGCACGGTCAAGAACTGCGGCGCGATCCAGTGGGAGCCGCAGAGCGTCGAGGGGACGAAGGGGTTCCCGAGCAGAGGCCCGGCCGACGGCGCCATCTGTGCCGGCGGCAACAGCCGGTTCGCCGAGCTGGACGACCCGCGCGGCGGCGGCTGGCCGACCACGGCCGTGTCGGCGGGGCAGCAGCGGACCTTCACCTGGAAGTTCACCGCCCGGCACGCGACGACCAACTTCAAGTACTACCTGACCAAGGCCGGCTACGACGCCACGCAGAAGGTCACCCGGGCCAACCTGGAACTGACGCCGTTCCTGACCGTCCCGTACAACGGCGCCCAGGTGCCCGGCACGGTCAGCCACACCGCGACCCTGCCGAGCGGCCGGACCGGCCACCACGTGGTCGTCTCGGTCTGGGAGATCGCGGACACCGGCAACGCCTTCTACTCCTGCACCGACGTCAAGTTCTGACCGTCCGGGGGCGCGGACCGCCCCGGACGGCCGTCAGGTCCCGCCGGCGCCCCGGTGGTGAGGAAGCCGGGGTGCACGGCCGTCTCCCACGGCAGCCGTGCACCCCGGAGCTCCTCGGTGGTCGGTGCGGCTCAGTGACCGCAGCAGCCGCCGTCGACCCCGCCGCACTGGCAGGGGCCGCCGGACTGGCAGCCGCAACCACAGCCCGCGCTGCAGCCGCACCCGGCCGCGAGGACGGGCAACAGCCTCGGTGCGGGTGACTCGATGGTGTCGGGTGCCGGTGCCGGTCGGGTCGGGTTTGCCTTCATCGCGCTGGCCCCTCCTTCTGACGGGCACACTTCTGTGCCTACGGCATCGAGTGAAGCCGCCGACCGGAGGGAGCGTCAACGGGCGCGCAGTGGTGGGGAGTCCACGCATTCGTGCTTCCCCACCACCCCCGCTCCGGGTTTACTCACCCGCAGGGGTGAGGGCTGCCCGGCGCGGGACGCCCGCGACCGGGGTCACTCGGCCCCGGCGGCCGCCTCCGAGGCGGCGACGAACTCGTCCACGTGCTCACCGGTCACCAGGTAGACGACGCGCTTGGCCACCGAGACCGCGTGGTCGGCGAACCGCTCGTAGTAGCGGCCGACCAGGGTGACGTCCACGGCGGTCTCGATCCCGTGGTGCCAGCGCTCGTCGATCAGGTGCGCGAACAGCTCGCGGTGCAGCGCGTCGATCGCGTCGTCGTCCTGCTCCAGCTCCAGCGCCTTGTCGACGTTCTTGGTGGCGATCACCAGGCCGGCCTTGGCCACCAGTCGCTGGGCGAGCTGGCCCATCTCCAGGACCGTCGCGTGCAGGTCGCTCGGGACCGCCGACTCCGGGTAGCGCAGCCGCGCGACCTTGGCGACGTGGCGGGCGAGGTCGCCGCAGCGCTCCAGGTCGGCGCTCATCCGCAGGGAGGTGACGACGATCCGCAGGTCGGTGGCGACGGGCTGCTGGCGGGCGAGCAGGTCGATCGCCCGGTTCTCCAGCTCGTGGTGCAGGTCGTTGACCTTCTCGTCGGCGGCGATCACGCTCTCCGCCAGGGCCAGGTCCGCGTCGAGGAGCGCGGTGGTGGCCCGCCCGAGGGCCGAGCCGACCAGCCGTGCCATCTCGACCAGGCTGTCGCCGATCGAGTCGAGTTCCTCGTGGTACGCGTCGCGCATGATCTCTCCTCAGTAGCTGTGTCGGTGGCGGTGCCGACCGGTCATCCGGTACGACCGCCGTACGGCGCACGGGTGACCGCTGCTGGTGGCGCGAATCGTACGCGCGCACCTCGGGTGGCGGACGGTTGTTCTACTCCGCCACCTTCCCCACACGGGCTGCCCGGCCAACTCTCGGCCGTCCGGGCGACCACGCACGACCCGGACGGTGAACCGGCAGCTACCTGAAGGTGAATTCTCGGCAACGTGCGGCCGATCCCTTGATCCGACCCTGGGGGAGTGGCCGCACCGTGCGCTTAGGCTGGCGGTATGGACGTGAACGTGGCCGCCGCCGCTGCCTGCGCCATAGCCGGGCTCGGCGTCGGCCTCACGGCCTCGATCGCTTTCCGTTGGAGCGAGCGCGAGCAGGCCAGGGGCAGGTACGGCGGCACCAACCGGAATCAGGGGCCCAGCCCCGCGCAGGAACCCCCGCTCCCCCCGGGGGTCGACACCGTCCTCTCCGTGCTGCGGTCCTGCGCGATCGTGCTGGGCGAGGGCGACGAGGTGGTCAAGGCCAGCTCGGCGGCGTACGCCATGGGGCTGGTGCGCGGCGGTGCGGTCGCGGTGGACCAGCTGCTCGCGCTGGCCCGTGCCACCCGCCGGGACGGCGAGATCCGCCAGGCCGAGATGGAGCTGCCCCGCCCGGGCGCCGCCCGCGCCGCCGAGCCGCTCGCGGTCTCGGTCCGGGTCGCCCCGCTGGGCTCCCGGCTGGTCCTGGTACTGGTCGAGGACCAGACCGACCGCCGCCGGGTGGAGGCCGTCCGCCGCGACTTCGTCGCCAACGTCAGCCACGAGCTCAAGACCCCGGTCGGCGCCCTCTCACTGCTCTCCGAGGCGGTCGCGGACGCGTCCGACGACCCCGAGGCGGTGCAGCGCTTCGCCGGCCGGATGCAGATCGAGGCCACCAGGCTGGCCAGCCTGGTCCAGGAGATCATCGACCTGTCCCGGGTCCAGGACGACCGGCTGATGGTCGACCCGGAACCGGTCGCGGTGGACGAGCTGATCGCCGAGGCGATCGACCGCTGCCGCCAGCAGGCCGCCGCCAAGCAGATCCTGATCGCGGCGGGCGGCATCGCGGGCCTCTACCTGCACGGCAACCGCGGCCAGCTCGCCGCCGCGCTCGGCAACCTGGTCGAGAACGCCGTCAACTACAGTCCGCCGCGGACCAGGGTCGCGATCGCCACCCGCCGGATCTCCAGTGCGGCGGCGCTCGGCGAGGCCGACGGCGAACTGATCGAGATCTCGGTGACCGACCAGGGCATCGGCATCTCCGAGAAGGACCGCGAGCGGGTCTTCGAACGGTTCTACCGGGTCGACCCCGCGCGCTCCCGGCAGACCGGTGGCACCGGCCTCGGTCTCTCCATCGTCAAGCACGTGGCCGCCTCGCACGGCGGCACGGTCTCGGTGTGGAGCGTCGAGGGCCAGGGCTCCACTTTCACCCTCCGCCTGCCCGCCGGGCAGGCCCCCGTGGACCAGTTTCCCCACACGGGGAAGCCCGCGGAACCCCTGTCAGAAACAACCCCCCAGCTTGCCCCGGAGGCCTGATCGTGACCCGAGTACTGGTGGTAGAGGACGAGGAGTCGTTCAGCGACGCCCTGTCGTACATGCTTCGCAAGGAGGGCTTCGAGGTGGCCATCGCCGCCACCGGCCCCGACGCGCTGGAGCAGTTCGAACGGAACGGTGCCGACCTCGTCCTGCTCGATCTGATGCTGCCGGGGCTGCCCGGTACCGAGGTCTGCCGCCAGCTCCGGGTGCGCTCGAACGTGCCGGTGATCATGGTCACCGCCAAGGACAGCGAGATCGACAAGGTCGTCGGTCTGGAGATAGGTGCGGACGACTACGTCACCAAGCCCTACTCCACCCGTGAGCTGGTCGCCCGGATCCGCGCGGTGCTGCGGCGCCGCGGCGAGAGCGAGGGCCCGGGCGACGGCGGCGGCCCCGGCGCGCTGGAGGCCGGTCCGGTCCGGATGGACGTCGACCGGCACGTGGTGACGGTGGACGGCGCCAAGGTCGACCTCCCGCTCAAGGAGTTCGACCTGCTGGAGATGCTGCTCCGCAACGCCGGCCGGGTGCTCACCCGGATGCAGCTGATCGACCGGGTCTGGGGCGCGGACTACGTCGGCGACACCAAGACGCTGGACGTCCACGTCAAGCGTCTGCGGGCGAAGATCGAGCCGGACCCGGGCGCGCCGCGCTACCTGGTCACGGTCCGTGGCCTCGGCTACAAGTTCGAGCCGTAAACCGGCCCGGAGGACTCCGGGACGAGGGCGTGCGCGCCGTCGCCCGCAGGGCAAGGGGAACGCCCCTCCGGCACTCGCCGGAGG
>NZ_JBHXKE010000170.1:337-21371 GCF_042722765.1 Kitasatospora sp. NPDC058406 | reverse complement strand
GCCTTGGTGGGGTGCTTGTCGTCGGTGGGCGACAGGCGCAGGCCCGCCTCCTCGTCCCGGGTGACCTTGCCGAGGTCGACGGCGACCACCGTGCCGGCCTTGACGTGGACGGACTCGTTGCCGGCCGGGGTGAACCAGCCGTTCTTGCCGGAGAGCTGGATCTTCAGGTCCGCGTCGTCCTCCGGCGGGGCCCACACCACCAGCCGGGCGGCCGAGGTGTCGGCGGGAAGCCCGGGGAGCACCTGGGTGGGCGCCGGATCGGCGGAGGCCGGCACCCAGTCGGCTCCCTTGGCGCCGTCGGCGGCGTGCAGGGCGGCGCCGACCCGGCCGGTGCGGGCGACCACCTGTACGACCAGGTCGGCGACCTGACCCCTGCTGATCGTGGGCAGCAGCACCGACTGCGAGCTGCCGGGGGCGACGGTGATGCCGTTGGCGGCGTCGTTCTCGATCAGGCCCTTGTCGCCGTAGAGCTTGAGGTCGACCACGGCGGCGGTGGACTCGGCGTTGACCAGGCTGACGTAGTCGGTGCGGTCCCCGGCCGTGGAGGCGCCGGCGAACCAGAAGCCGGTGCCCGCCGGTGTGCAGGTGAGACCGGAGAGCCCGAGGCCGCGCTGCTCGGTGACGGTGGTGGTCTGGGTGACGGTGAAGCCGGGGGCGAGTGCCCCGGTGGCGACGGCTCCGGCGCCCGGGGCGGTGTCGCCGTTGGAGGCCGGGGCGGTCACCGGGGTGCCCGGCTTGGCCAGGGTGAGCCGGGCGTCGGCGGGCGCGGCGTTCTTGTCGACGGCGGGCGCGGCGGTCGCCGGCGCACCGGTCGGCGCACCGGTCGCGGCCGGGGCCGGGGTGGCCGGGGCCGCGGACGGCGGGGCGGCGGCGGGTGCGGCCGCCTCGGAGATCCAGCCGGCCCCGCCGGCGGCGGGCGCGCCGGCACCCGGCGGGGTGTAGGCGGTGAACGCGGTGGAGCCGGTGAGGCCCTGGATCGGCTGCGGGCAGACCACCGAGGTCCGCTCGACCTGCGCCGAGGCGGCGGTGGCGGTGGTCGCGGCCGGGGTCGCCGGCGGGCGGAGCGAGGCGATCCCGAACACCGCCGCCAGCACCACGGCGGCGGCCAGCAGCGACTGGGTGGTCCTCGCCGCGCCGGAGCCCTTCGGGGCGGCGCCGGACTGCCCGGCGGCCCCCTCGGTCTGCGGGTCGGACTTCTTCTTGAACGCGGGCTTCTTCATCGCGGGTCAGCTCCCCGATCCGTGGTGGTGCGGGTACCGGCCCGGCCCGTGCGGATCGTTCGGGTCATTCGGACTGTTCGGGTCGTAGTAGGGCTCGGGCTGCGGCTGCCCCGGCACCCACGGCTGCTGCCCGGTCTGCTGGTACTGGTCGTAGCCGTACGCCGGGTCCTGCGGCTCCTGCTGCTGGTACGGGTCGTAGCCCGGGGTCTGCGGGTAGGCCTGCGGCTGGTAGCCGTCCTGCCCGTAGCCCGCCCCGCCGCCGTACGGCGCGGCCACCGGCTGCTGCGCGGTGTAGGGGTCGTAGCTGTACGGGTCGGCCTGCTGGTAGGCCTGGTACGGGTCCGCGTACGGCTCGGACTCCTGGGCGGCGGCGGCCGCCCGGACCGCGCCGCCCGACGGGTCGCCGGCGGCCTGGGCCGGGACCGCGCCCGGCCGGCCCTCGTACACGCCGCCGTCCGGGTCGCCGTGCTCCGGGCCGTCGCCGGCCTCGCCGCCCTCGGCGCGCTCGGCCATCCGGCGGGCCCGGCGGCTGCCGGGGGCGGGGGCCTGCGCCTGGGCCGCGGCGGCCAGTGCGGCGGCGGCCACCACGTCCTCCGGGAGGTCGTCGTCCTTGTGGCTGCGCCGGCCGGGCAGGGCCAGCACCAGGACGGTCAGGCCGAGCAGCAGCTGGGCCCAGATCCAGCCGGTGTGCAGCAGGCTGCCCTCCCGGGTGACGGCGAGCTTGCCGCCGGCCGCCGGGAGCTTGAAGCCCTGCGCCCAGCCGTCGACGGTGGTCGCCTCCAGCGCGGTGCCGTCCAGGGTGGCCTGCCACTCGGGGCCGACGGCCTCGGCGAGCCGGAGGACCCGGCCCTCGGCACCGGCCGGGACGGTGGTGGCGATGTCGCGTTCGCCGGACGGGACCACCACCGGGACGGCGCCCGGGGCGGTGATCAGGGCGCGGGTCGCCGGGGTGCCGTCGACCTGCCAGAGCGCGGCGCCGCCGTCCTGGTTGGCCTTGACCAGGCCGGGGGTGGTGTCGAGGACGTCCTTGAAGGCGCCGATCAGCGGCTGGTCGACCAGGACGTAGGCGATGCCGTACCCGGCGAGCGCGACCGCCTGGTCGGCGCCGGAGCCGGCCAGCAGGCTGCCGACCGTCCGGTCCAGGCCCGCGGTGGTGCCGGTGGCCGGGTCGACGGTGGACTCGGCCTGGCCGAGCGTCAGCCCGGCGCCGCGGACCACGGTGTAGCTGACCGAGCCGCCCTTCCGGTCGCCGGTGACGACCAGGGTGCGGGAGCGGTCGGAGGTGCCGGCCTGCTCCGCGATGAAGGCGGGTACCTGGGCGGAGCGGGCCCGGTGCAGCGGTCCGTCGGCGCCGGTGACCGCCCACCAGAGGCCGGTGCCCAGCGGGGCGAGCACCGCGGCGGCCACCACCAGGGCGGCGACGGGCTGGCGCCAGCCGAAGGCGATGCCGGCCACGCGGGTGTTGGCGCCGTCGGCGCCGATCGCGGCGGCGGCGAGCAGGGCGATGCCGGCCAGCAGGGTGGCCGGGCCGGACCACGCGGGGATGTCCGGGCCGCCGGAGGCCGGGGTCACCGAGGTGCCGGCGACCGCGACTGCGAAGAGCAGTCCGGCCCCGGCCGCGCCCCAGGCGGCGAGCACCGCGCGGCGGCGGTCGGCCCGGAGCAGGGCGGCCAGCGCGGCGAGCACCACACCGGCGGAGAGCCAGACCGGCGGCACCCCGGCGCCACCCGGGTTGACCATGAGCAGGCCGGCCGCGGAGGGGACGGCGCCGTGCGGGCCGGGCAGGCCGGCCTCCAGCAGCAGCCGCTGGGGGTGCGACAGCACCTGGAACGACCAGGGGGCGAGCACCGCCACCGGAAGCGCGAGGATCACCAGGACGCGCAGGCCGAGCAGGCGCAGCGCGGCGACGCCGGAGCCGAAGGCACCGCCCCGGACCACCGCGGCGACCAGCATGGCCAGGCAGAGCGGGACGGCCAGGGCCCAGGCCAGCGGGACGAACGCGGTGGCCAGGGTGAGCAGCAGGACGGTCATCCAGACGGGGCGCCAGCCCGGCCGGGCGCCCTTGGCGGCGCTCTCGGCGCGGATGCCGAGGCCGGCGCCGATCGCGGCGGCGCGGGCCAGCGGCGGCAGCAGGACGGCGAGGACGGCGGTGCCGATCCGGCCCTGGGCGAGTGCACCGGTGGCGGCGGGCAGCAGCGCGTAGGTGGCGCTGGCCCAGGCGCGGACCAGCTTGGAGTCGATCAGCGGCCGGGAGACCAGGTAGGCGCTGACCGCCGAGAGCGGAACGGCGAGGACGACCAGCAGGGTGACCGCGAGGTCGGCGTGGTCGAACAGGATCCAGGAGAGCACCGACAGCACCGCGAGGTAGGGCGGCGCCGCGGAGGTGGAGCCGGTGCCGACCGGGTGCCAGGCGTCGGCGTACATCGACCAGAGGCCGGCGGCGCCGTCGGACGCGGGCAGCAGGGCGCCGCCGAAGAGGGCGCCGCCGCCGAACAGGCCGCGGCAGGCGACCAGGGCGAACACCAGCAGGGCGGCGAACAGGACCGGCGCGGGGCGCCGGGCCAGCTTCTTGATCAGCGTGAACTGCTCGACGACCAGGTCCTCGGCGTCCTCGTCGCCGGGGCCGGCCTCGACCGAGCCGTGCCGGCCGGCTCCGGCGTCGTCCGCTCCCCCTATGCCGAGCGAGCCGACCACACTTTCGACGGCGAGGCGGGCGGTGGCTCCGGGTGCGGGGAAGAGCGTCCGGTCGTCCAGGGCGTCGGCGGCGCGGGCCCGGGCCCGGCGTTTGCGGGCGGCCAGCAGACGGGGGAAGCGGACCAGCTCGTGGCCGAGGCCGGCCAGCTCGTCGAAGGCCTGCTTCGGGTCCTTGCCGAGCAGGTTGGCGACCACCCGCAGCACGGTGCCGAGCACCAGCCGGAGCAGGACGTAGGGGAAGAGCACGCCCTTGGAGTTGGCGAGCAGGGTGTAGACGGCACCGGCCTTGTCCATCCGGTGCGGGTGGGCGGGGCCGCAGTCGATGGCGCGGCGCTCGCGGCTGGCGGCCTCGGCGTGCCGCAGCACGGCGTCGGGGGCGACGACGACCCGGTGGCCGGCCGCGTTGACGCGCCAGCAGAAGTCGGCGTCGTCGCGCATCAGCGGCAGGGCCTTGTCGAAGCCGCCGAGCTCCTCGAAGACGTCGCGGCGCACCAGCATGCCCGCGGAGGAGACGGCGAGCACCGGGCGGACCTGGTCGTGCTGGCCCTGGTCCTGCTCGCGGCGGTCGAGACCGGTCCAGCGGCGGCCGGAGCGCGCGATGCTGATGCCGACCTCCAGCAGCTGGCGCCGGTCGTACCAGCTGCGCAGCTTGGGGCCGACCACGGCGGCGCTGGGGGTGGAGTCGGCGACCTGGAGGAGGCGGCGCAGCGCGTCGGTCTGCGGCTCGCAGTCGTCGTGCAGCAGCCAGAGCCACTCGATCGGCTGGGTCTCCCGGGGGCCGCCGCGGCCGAGGTCGTCGTCCTGGCCGAGCGGGTCGCCGAAGTCGTCCCAGCCGCCGGTGACCGGGTCGTAGCCGGAGGGGTCGAGGCGGTAGGGCAGGTCCTCGGGCCGCAGCGGCGGGCTGTTGAAGACGGCCTCGGCGACGGCGGTGCCGAAGCCCGCCCGGCGGCCGAGGACGGTCGGGCCGCTCTCCGGGAGCCAGTCGGCGAGGGTGTCGGCGAGCAGTCGCGGAGAGTCGTCGGTGGAGCCGGTGTCGACGGCGAGGATCCGCTGGACCTGGCGGTCCTGGCCGAGCAGGCCCGCGAGGGCCTGGGGCAGCCAGCGGGCGCCGTCGTGCGAGACGATCACGGCGGTGACCAGGTGACGCGGATAGGCGGGCGGCCTGCTGGCGGAGAGTCCGCTCTGGTGGCTGTAGACGGTCATCGCGTGCGCGGGCCCCAGTTCTCGGTGGACACAGCCGGTGAACGGCAACCGGATGGCGCACCACACTAACGGCTCCGGGTGGCCGCTCCGTCCACGGAGTCCGTGCGAGCGGTGCAGGGGCCGTGGAGAAAGGGCCGGGAACGCGAAGGCGCCTCACCACCGGGGTGAGGCGCCTTCAGGGCGGTGCGGGTGTCCGGCCGCGGTCGCCGCCGGGGTTCGCGGAGGGTCGGGAGGGTCCGGAGCGGTGGCCGGGCCCGGAGGCCGGACCGGTCAGACGGCGCTCTTCTTGAGCCGACGGCGCTCGCGCTCGGAGAGGCCGCCCCAGATGCCGAACCGCTCGTCGTTGGCCAGGGCGTACTCCAGGCACTCGGAACGGACCTCGCAGGCGAGGCAGACCTTCTTGGCCTCGCGGGTCGAGCCGCCCTTCTCCGGGAAGAAGGACTCGGGGTCGGTCTGGGCGCACAGCGCGCGCTCCTGCCAGCCGAGTTCCTCCTCCTCTTCGATGCCGTCACCGATCAACAGCTCAAAGAGCTCGCTCATGTGGCGCGCCTCCTCTGCCCCTATTGGCGTCCCCGTGGTTGCCGTTGCCTCGTGCGGCCGACGACACGAGTGAAATTACAGTTGCGTCACTCTGGCCCAGTCAAGCCGAGCTCTGGTATTGGGGCCAGGATTCACTCCCCGGCACCAAGCCGTTACGAATAGTGTACATAACCGGACACATGGGACCTGTCGCCCGATTGCCTCGAACGTTCATGAACCGTTCGCCATCAGGGGCCGAATGACGCGCACTCACCTGCACAGGCCGGTCATCGGGCTGCCTTCCCGGCGATCTTCTCATCGAAACATAGAGGGTGATTTATCACCCCATCGGTTAGTTCATGGCCGATATCACCTGAATGTCCGCTCTCCGGAGTTGACACCGCACCCGCGGATGCGGTCTCCTTTCCCCTATGTCAGAGTTCGCCAGCCCCCGGAGCGGTTCCACGCTCCGCCGTGCCGTGAACTCCTGTTGTCGCCTCTGTTCCTGCCGCTGTATCTAGGCGCCCGCCGTCCCACCGCGCGCCGCCCAGGAAGCACAGAGGCCGCCCGCGATTCCCGCCCCAGGACATCCCGGATCCGGCTGATCCCCTGACGAACCAGCCATCCGAGGACGACTCCCGTGCGAATGATCCGCATCCGCAAGCGGAACCGCGACCGCAACAAGCTCATCCACCGCGGTCCCGGTGCCGCACACCCGGCTACCCCGGTCCGCCCGACCCATGCCTGGACGGACGGACTCAGCGACGTTTCCATCGCCGGCGACCCGCTGGCCTTCCCCCACCTCGCCCGCACCGACCTGCCAAGCCACCCCACCACCGTCGCCGGCTACGCCCAGCTGGTGCGCGAGATCGCCGCCGACCGCTCCCGCTGGGAGCCGCTCGTCCGCTACGACGCGCTCACCCGCTGGTACGCCCGGCTGGAGACCGGCCCCGGCTACGAGGTCTGGCTGCTCAGCTGGCTGCCCGGCCAGAGCAGCGGCTTCCACGACCACGGCGAGTCCAACGGCGTCATGACCGTCGTCCGGGGCGAGCTGGTCGAGCGCTCGCTCACGCACGCGGGCGAGGGCGCCCGGACGCTGCGCCCCGGCGGGCAGCGCGTCTTCTCCTCCGGCTACCTGCACGAGGTGGTCAACGGCTCGCTGGAGCCGGCCGTCTCCATCCACCTGTACACCCCCGGTCTGACCGCGATGAACCAGTACGGCGGCGCCGCGGTCCCCGAGCAGCACGCCGAGCAGCACGCCGACCGGGAACCGCAGCAGCACCCGCAGGAGCAGGCCGGAGCCCACTGACCCGGGACCCGGCCACGGACGGTCGAGGGTCGGGCTGACGACCCGTCGGCGCGTGGCAGGATGGGCGCATGCGCATCGTGGCACTGGCAGGCGGGATCGGCGGAGCGCGTTTCCTGCGCGGACTCCGGGAGGCCATCGGTCCCGAGGACGAGATCACCGTCATCGGCAACACCGGTGACGACATCCACCTCTACGGACTGAAGGTCTGCCCCGACCTCGACACCGTGATGTACACCCTCGGCGGAGGAATCCACGAGGAACAGGGCTGGGGCCGCACCGACGAGACCTGGTCGATCAAGGCCGAGATGAAGGAGTACGGCGTCGGCCCCGAGTGGTTCGGGCTCGGCGACCGCGACTTCGCCACCCACCTCGTCCGCAGCCAGATGCTCACCGCCGGCTACACCCTCAGCCAGGTCACCGAGGCGCTCTGCGTCCGCTGGCGGCCCGGCGTGCGGCTGCTGCCCATGAGCGACGACCGGATCGAGACCCATGTCAGGATCACTGACGAGCAGGGCACCCGGGCGATCCACTTCCAGGAGTACTGGGTCAGGCTGCACGCCGCCGTCGACGCCGAGGCCATCGTCCCGGTCGGCGCCGACACCGCCAAGCCCGCACCCGGCGTGCTGGAGGCCATCGCCGCCGCCGACGTCATCCTCTTCCCGCCGTCCAACCCGGTCGTCTCGATCGGCACCATCCTCGCCGTGCCCGGCATCCGCGCCGCGGTGGCCGCCGCGACCGCCCCCGTGGTCGGGCTCTCCCCGATCATCGGCGGCGCGCCCGTCCGGGGCATGGCCGACAAGGTGCTCGCCGCCGTCGGCGTCGAGGCCACCGCCGAGGCCGTCGCGCTGAACTACGGGAGCAGGGCGGCGCTGCGGGACGGCACGGACGAGGGCGGCCCCGGACACCGGGAGGGCCTGCTCGACGGCTGGCTGGTCGACACCGCCGACGAGGCCTCCGTGGCCGCCGTCGAGGCGGGCGGCATCGCCTGCCGGGCCGTCCCGCTGCTGATGACCGACGTCCCCACCACCGCCGAGATGGCCAGGGCCGCCCTCGCGCTCGCCGAGCAGGTGCGCGCGTGACCCTGACCGTCCTCCCCGTCACCGGACTGCCCGAGATCGACGAGGGCTCCGACCTCGCCGGACTGATCGCCAAGGCCGCGGCGTACGAGGACGGCGACATCCTGCTCGTCACCTCCAAGGTGATCAGCAAGGCCGAGGGCCGGGTGCTCCGGGCCGCCGACCGGGAGTCCGCGATCGACGCCGAGACCGTCCGGGTGATCGCCCGGCGCGGCAGCATCCGGATCGTCGAGAACCGCAACGGCCTGGTCATGGCCGCAGCCGGCGTCGACGCCTCCAACACCGCCCCCGGCACCGTCCTGCTGCTCCCCGAGGACCCGGACGGCTCGGCCCGCGCCCTGCGCGCCCGCCTCCAGCAGCTGACCGGCCGCCGGCTCGCCGTCGTCGTCACCGACACCTTCGGCCGCCCCTGGCGCAACGGGCTCACCGACGTCGCCATCGGCGCCGCCGGGCTGCCCGTCCTGGAGGACCACCGGGGCCGCACCGACTCGCACGGCAACGAACTGGCCCTCACCGTCACCGCCACGGCCGACGAGCTCGCCGCCGCCGCCGACCTGGTGAAGGGCAAGGCCACCGGCACCCCGGTCGCCGTGGTCCGCGGCCTCGGCCACCTCGTCACCGCCGAGGACGGCGAGGGCGTCCGGCCGATCATCCGCCCCGCCACCGAGGACATGTTCCGGCTCGGCACCTCCGAAGCGGTCCGACAGGCCGTCACCCAGCGGCGCACCGTCCGCGCCTTCACCTCCGAACCGGTCGACCCCGGCGCCGTCCGGCGCGCCGTCGCCGCCGCGGTCACCGCACCCGCACCGCACCACACCACGCCCTGGCGGTTCGTCCTGCTGGAGACCCCCTCGGTGCGGACCGAGCTGCTGGACGCGATGCTCGCCGCCTGGCGACGCGACCTCGCCGGACTCGACGGCTGGGACGAGGAGAAGATCGCCCGCCGTACCGCCCGCGGCGACGTCCTGCGGGCCGCGCCCTACCTGGTCGTGCCCTGCCTGGTGATGGACGGCTCGCACGACTACCCCGACGCGCGCCGGACCGCGGCCGAACGGGAGATGTTCACCGTCGCGATCGGCGCCGCCGTGCAGAACCTGCTGGTCGCCCTGGCCGGCGAGGGCTACGGCTCGGCCTGGGTCTCCTCCACCATGTTCTGCCGCGACACCGTGCGGGAGGTGCTGGACCTCCCCGGTCACTGGGACCCGATGGGCGCCGTGGCCGTCGGCCGCCCCGCGGAGCCGCCGCGCAGCCGCCCGGAGCGCACCGCCGACGCGTTCGTCGAGGTGCGGTAGCCGCACCTCGACACGGGAGCGGCCGACGCCGGGATCAGCTGCCGAGGTCGTCCGGCAGCAGCCGGAAGGCGTCGTGGTTGCTCAACGGCCGGATCGCACGGAAGTGGCGCCGGTCGACCGTCAACACCGCGTCGGTGCGGAACTCGGCTGCCAACGCGACGTTGACCGCGTCGGTCAGGCCGACGTTCAGCGCCGGGTACCTGCGCATCACGACCCTGGCCGCCGCGAGGTGCGAGGCGACCTCCGGCACCTCGAAACGGCCGACGGCACACTTGTCGATCACGTCGTCGAGGATGCGCATCGCCCCGGCCGGGCCGAGCGCCCTGGTGGCCAGGTGGTCCAGCTCCGCGAGGACCAGCGGCGAGATGACCAGATGGCCCACGGTCCGCAGGGCCTTTCGGCAGGCGACGTGATCGGGTTCGTCCCCCGCGTAGGCGGCGAGCAGGGCGCCGGTGTCCCCGACCACCGCGACCGCCGTCATTCGCCGAAGCCTTCCATGAGCCGGTCGAGGTCGGCCAGGATGCGGCCGCCGCCACCGCCGACGACCGGCATGTCGTCGACCTCGTCCCCCATCGGATCGGTCCGGAACGGGTACACGGGTTCGGCCAGGCTCGGCGGCACGATCGTCGCCACATGGCGGCCGTCCTTGGTGACGGTCACCGTCTCACCGCGTTCGACGGCTCCTATCACCCGGGCCGTCTGCTGGTTCAGCTCCCGCATGGTTGCTTCCATGCACCCACGGTACTACGGCGTAGTACACCGCGGAGTGAGTTCGGGTCAGCGGTGGCGGTGGTCGTTGGGGGCGAGGCGGGGGCCGAAGCGGGGTGCGTGGGCGCCGGTGGAGGCGAGCAGGCGGCAGAGCCGGTGGCGGTGCGGACGGTACGGCTCCAGCAGGGCCAGCATCTGGGCGTCGTCGCTGCGCACCCGGCCGGCCAGCGCCCAGCCGACCGTGTTCGGGAGGTGGAAGTCGCCGACCGAGACCGCGTCCGGATCCCCGTTGCTGCGCTGCAGCGTCTCGGCCGCCGTCCAGACACCGATCCCGGGGACGGCGGTGAGGCGGGCGAAGGCGGCGGTGTGGTCCATCGCGGACGCCTCCTCCAGCCGGGGTGCCAGCCGGACGGCCCGCTGGACCGTCGCCGAGCGCTTCGGGTCCACACCCGCACGGTGCCACTCCCAGCTCGGCACCATGGCCCACTCCCGCGCCGACGGCGCCACCCACATGTCCTCGGCCGGGCCCGGCGCCGGGGTGCCGAAGTCCCGCAGCAGGGTGCGCCAGGCCCGGTAGGCCTCCCTGGTGGTGACCTTCTGCTCCAGGATCGCCGGCACCAGCGACTCCATGACCAGGCCGGTCCTGGCCAGCCGCACCCCCGCCGCCGCGCGCTGGGCGTCGCGCAGCGGACCGGGCGGCAGCACCAGGCCCGCCGGGTCGTCCTCGGCGCCGAGCAGGACGGGCAGCCGGTCCAGCAGCCACTCGGCGCCCGGACCCCAGGCGTTCGCCTCGACCGCGCCCTCGGCCGGGCGGGCCAGCACCCGCAGGGTGCCGACACCCGCCGGGGTGCGGGACGCCCGCCAGACCGCGCCGTCCCCCGTGGTCCGGTACGACGGGTCGGCGGGGCCGCGGCGCAGCGGGAGCAGGGTCCGGGCCGCGTCCAGCGGGAAACCGGGCCGCCAGCGGCGGGCGGTGCCCTCCACCGTCGCGACTGCGCCGTTCATCGCCGTGCACCTCCATCGCTCGCCCCCGACCATGGGGGTATGAACGATACGCGGCTGCCGGAGCTCTCCCCGGGGGACCGGAGCGCGGTGCGGGCCCTCTACCGCCGGGCCCTGGAGGGGTGGAACCTGCGGGACGGTTCGGCGTTCGCCGGACCGTTCGCGGCGGACGGCGAGGTGATCGGGTTCGACGGGACCCGGCACAGCGGGCGATCGGCGATGGCCGCCGAACCGGGCCGGATCTTCACGGACCACGCCACCCCTGAGTACGTCGCCAAGGTGCGGCGGGTCCGGGCACTGGGGCCGGGGGTCGCGCAGCTGGACGCGGTGGCGGGGCTGGTGCCGGACGACGCGGAGGACCCGGACCCGGCGCTGAACGCGGTGCAGACGGTGATCGCGGTGAACGCGGGGGCGGGGTGGCGGATCACGCTGCTGCAGAACACCCCCGCCCGGTACGACCTGCGGCCGGACCTCGCGCAGGCGTTGACGGCGGAGCTGCGGGGGCTGACCGGGCGGGGGCCGGGGCCGGAGTGACGCCGGGGCGGCACCTGATCGCCGTCTCCTTCGCCCCGCCGCCCGCACCCCGGCGGTGGGGCGCGCGGGGGTGCGGGCGGCGGAAGGGTCCGGCGGGCACCGGGGGGTCAGCGGCCCTGGAGCGCGGCGGCCCGGGTCCGCAGGTCGGGCAGCAGCGGGTAGAGGGCGGCCCCGGGGCACTCGGTGTTGAAGCCGTCGCGGTGGCCGGAGACGGCGTCGAAGCCGACCCTCGTCCCCAGGGGGTAGCGGCTGGCGTTCGACCCGGACACCAGCTGGGTACGGCCGGCGGCGTCCTGGTCGGTGAGACCGAGCTTCCAGGCGGAGATCCCGGCCAGGCCGTCCAGCAGGGGCTGCGGCGGGACGTCGGTGACGTAGGTGCCGATCGCCGCGACGCCGGCCGAGTCGGTGTTGAAGCCCAGGGTGTGCGCGCCGTGCACCGGCAGGTCGGTGCCGCCGGCGCGGCCCTCGTAGACGGTGCCGCAGCGGTCGACCAGGAAGTTGTAGCCGATGTCCCGCCAGCCGTTGCCCTGCACGTGGTACTGGTAGATCGCCCGGATCACCCGGGGCGCGTCCGCGCACTCGTACGCGGTGGCCGTGGCGGTGTGGTGGACGAAGACGACCCGGACCGCACCGGTGTACGCGAACTCCGCCTCGCGGATGGACTCGTCGGCGCCCCAGCCGGCCCGGGTGACGATCCCGGGCCGCGGCGCCTGGTGACCCACCCGTCGACCGCCGCCCGGGGGTTCGGCGGGCAGCGTCCGGACGGCCGCGGAGTCGGCGCCGTGCCCCGGGTCGACCAGGTCGACCCGCAGCCCGGCCGGCAGACCGCCGGGACCGGGCAGCACCTCGACGGCCACCCCGTCGCTCGGCCCGGTCCAGAGCGGTGCCGTCGCACCGCGCGGCAGACGGTCCGGGCCGTGGGCCGCGCCGTCCGGACCGTCCTCGCCGTCCGTCTCCAGCTCGTGCCAGCCGCTCCACACCCGGGTGGCCGCGTCCCGGGTGCGGACCCGGACGGTACCGCCGGCCAGCGAGCTCGCGGGGCCGTCCCAGCCGACGCCGAGCAGTTCGAACCGCGGGGTGGTGCGCGGCGTGAGGAGATGACCGGCGGTCAGCGGCAGGGTGGTGACCGAGCCGCCGCCCGCCGAGGTCCGGATCCGGGCGGACGGGCCGGCCGACGCGGCGGATGCCGCCGGTTGGAGCAGCAGGGCGGCGGTGCAGCCGGCGAGCAGGGCGGCGGGGACGGCGCCGCGGTGGGAACTGACGGGCCGGCGGGCGGCACGGGCGGGCGGCGGTCGGTACGCGGACGGGGAACGGCGGGCGGCGGGGGGGTGGTGGGCCGACGGGCGCCGGAGGACCGGCAGGGAACGGAGGCCGGGCAGCGAACGGAGGGCGGCGGGCAGGACGATCGGGGAAAAGATGCGCATAAACGGGATGTTCACCTCAAACCGCCCCGAGCGCCACGCCGCTCCGCACCTGCTCCACCACCCTCCCGGTCGTCCACCCGAAGGCCGTAGGCTGGGGCGCACCATGACTGCGCCTTTCGCTGCCGATGCCCAAACCCCCGTCGAGCTGCTGCACGCATTCCTGCGAGGTGGCACTCCCTCGGTCGACCCTGCGGCCCCGCTGGTCACCTTCTACGACGACGCCACCGGCGAACGGGTGGAGCTGTCCGCCCGGACCTTCGACAACTGGGTGGCCAAGACCGCCAACCTGCTCCAGGACGAGCTGAACGCCGGCCCGGGCGACCGCGCCGCCCTCCTGCTACCGGCCCACTGGCAGAGCGCCGTATGGCTGCTGGCCTGCTGGTCCGTCGGAGTGGTGGCGCTGCCCGCCGGAGACCCGTCGACCACCGACCTGGTGGTCAGCGGACCTGACGGCCTGGAGGCCGCCCACGCGTGCGAGGGCGAACGGGTGGCACTCGCCCTGCGCCCGCTCGGCGGCCGGTTCCCGCAACGCCCGGACGGCTTCCTCGACTACGCCGCCGAGGTGCCGGGCCAGGGCGACCGGTTCGCCCCCTACTCCCCCGTCGCCCCGGACGCACCGGCGCTGGAGACCTTCGTCGACGGTCTGCCGCTGAAGCTGTCCGGGGACCAGACCGTCCGGCTCGCCCGCGAGGGCGCGGCCCGGCTCGGCCTGCAGCCGGGCGACCGGGTGCTCTCCACCCTCTCGTACGACGGCTGGACGGGCCTGGAGGCCGGCCTGCTGGCTCCGCTGGCGGCCGGCGCGTCGGTGGTGCTCTGCCGCAACTCGGACGGCCTGAGCGCCGAGCAGTGGGAGAAGCGGGTGGAATCCGAACGGGTGACACTGCGCCTCGGGTAACCCCCGGTCCGGGCCCGGCGGGTAGGGATCCCTGCCATGGCCGAGGACGACACCGAGCACCCCCCGACCGAGAACCCCGACGATCCGGGCCCGGGCACTCCGGGCCCGGACGCTCCTGACACTCCGACCGCGCCCCGGCGACGGCGCCGACGGTGGTTGATGATCACCGCCGGCGCCCTCGCCTTCGTCCTGGTCGCCTGCGGCGCCCTGCTCTGGATCGCCTACCGCAAGCTCGACGGCAACATTCGGACCGACTCCACCACCGACCAGCTGCTGGCCCGGCTGGAGGCCGAGCGCCCCAGCCGGACCGCCGGGGCCCGGGGCGCCGAGAACATCCTGCTGATCGGCAGCGACGACCGGACCGGTGCCAACGCCACCTACGGCACGGCCGGCGGCCAGCGCTCGGACACCACGATCCTGCTGCACCTGGCGGCGGACCGGCACCACGCGACCGCCGTCTCCATCCCGCGGGACGTCATGGTGACCGTCCCGGCCTGCCAGAAGCCGGACGGCACCCGCAGCCGCCAGAGCCTGATGCAGTTCAACGCGGCCTTCGAGACCGGCGGCCCGGCCTGCTCGATCCGGACCGTCGAACAGCTCAGCGGCATCCGCATCGACCACTACGTGATCCTCGACTTCGCCGGGTTCAAGCGCATGGTGGACGCCGTCGACGGGGTCGAGGTGTGCGTCCCGCAGGCGATCCACGACAAGGACGCCAAACTGGACCTGCTCGCCGGGCGCCAGACCCTGCGCGGCGAGCAGGCCCTCGGCTACGTCCGGGCCAGGGAGACCCTCGGCGACGGCAGCGACACCCAGCGGATGGGGCGTCAACAGCAGTTCCTGGCGGCGCTGATCCGCAAGGCCCAGTCGCAGGACGTGCTGCTCAACCCCACCAAGCTGTGGCCGGTCCTGGACGCGGCCACCTCCTCCGTCCAGGCCGACAGCGGCCTCTCCTCGCTCGGCGCGCTGTACGACCTCACCCAGGACCTGCGCGGCATCCCGTCGTCGGACGTGGTGTTCCTGACCGCCCCGCGCCGGCCGTACCGGTTCGACTCGGACCGGGACGAGTTCGTGCAGCCGCAGACCACGCAGCTGTTCACGGCCCTGCGGGACGACCGGCCGGTGACCGTCCGGCCACCGGGGTCGACCCCTTCGGCGGGGGCCTCACCGGGGGCAGGGACCGGCCCCTCGGCGGCGGCCCTCGCGTCGGTGACGGCCCTTCCGTCGGCGACGGCCCTTCCCGCGGCGACGGCCCTTCCGTCCCCGGGGGCCGGCGCGTCGGCGGGCGCCCCGGCCGCTGCGGCGGCGGACTCCGCGGCGGAGGCGGCGGCCGGTGCGGCCGACACGGCAGTCGGTGCGGCGGCCGGGGCGGAGGCGGACGCTGCGGCGGCCGGGCCGGGCGGCGGCGCCGAGCGGGCATCCGGGGCGTCGCCGACCGCGACGGCTCCCCCGTCCTTCGAAGGGCGGACCGCCGACGTGGACGCCTGCACCGTGCATTGACCTCGGGTCAGGTCACACTTTCGTGTACGGATCATGATCTTCGCAGGTTCTCCCCGACAATTCCCAGGACTCGATTCACCTGCGGAATTGCGGTGCGCGAACATGGCGGAGATCACACCAGGAACAATTCCCCCACCCGGCTCGTCTAGGGTGTCCGAGTCGGTCGCGCAATTCGCGAACCGCCGGTGGACCGGTCGGAGGGAGGGGAAAGCCCGTGCAGCAGGACAGCCACGACGTCGACCCCGCCGACCAGTGGGTGCTCGACCCGGACACCGGCCAGTACCGGCTCGACCCGGCCGCCGGCATCCCCGCCCAGCGCCGTCGTGCCCGGCCCGGACCGACCGCGGCGGACGGGGCGGGCGGGGCGGGCGGGACGCCCGCGACCGTCCCGCACCAGGCCCGCACCGGCGGGCGCGCCGCCCACCGCCGGGCCGGCGCCAGGAAGCGCAACCGTCGCCGGCGGCTGCTGAAGTGGACCGGCGGGATCGGCGCGCTGGTCCTGGTGGCGGGCTGTGGCGGCGCCTACTACGCGTACCAGCACTTCAACAACAACATCACCGCCGTCAAGGTGCAGCTGGGCGACGAGGCGGAACGGCCCAAGGCCACCAGTGACGCGCTCAACGTCCTGGTCATCGGCACCGACAGCCGGGAGGGCCTGGGCCGCGAGTACGGCGACGAGGGCAGCGCCGGGCACGCCGACACCACGATGCTGTTCCACGTGGCCAAGGACCGCAGCAATGCGACCGCGATCAGCATTCCGCGCGATCTGATGGTGGAAGTCCCGGAGTGCCGGACCGCGGACGGAAAGACGATCCCCGGCTCTGCGCGCACGATGTTCAACAACAGCCTCGGCCAGGAAGGCCGCGACCCGGGCTGCACCTGGAAGACCGTCGAGAAACTGACCGGGATCCGCGTCGACCACTTCGTGATGGTCAACTTCGACGCCGTGAAGACGCTCTCCACCGCCGTCGGCGGCGTCGAGGTGTGCGCGGCCAAGGACATCAACGACCCGGACTCGCACCTGAAGATGAGCAAGGGCCGGCACGTCGTCCAGGGCGACGAGGCACTCGCCTTCGTCCGCACCCGGCACGCCGTCGGACTGGGCGGCGACCTCACCCGGATCCCGCTCCAGCAGCAGTTCATCAGCTCGATGATCCGCGCGGTGAAGAGCAGCGACACCCTGACCAACCCGGCCAAGCTGTGGAAGCTCGCGGACGCCGCCACCAAGGCGCTCACCGCCGACTCGGGGATCGGCAGCGTCGACAAGCTGAAGGACCTCGCACTGGACGTCAGCAAGGTCGACACCGAGCACATCACCTTCGCCACGGTGCCGGTGGTGGACGACCCGGCGGACGAGAACCGGCTGGTGGCCAAGCAGCCGGACGCCGGGCAGCTTTTCTCGATGATCGGGAACGACCGGTCGCTGACCGGGACGGCCGCGCCCGCGACTCCGGAGACCGCACCCGCGTCCGGGGCACCGTCCGCCGCCCCGTCGTCCGCTGCCGCGGCGGCTCCCTCGACGGCCGCGGCGGCAGCGGACGCGAAAAGCGTCCGGGTGACGGTGCGCAACGGCACCGGGACGCCGGGACAGGCACAGCAGGCCGTGGACCGGCTCCGGACGCAGGGCTTCGCCAAGGCCGCGACAGGTGCCAACGCCACCACCGTGCCGACCACCACGGTCTCCCACCCGGTCGGGAAGGCCGACGAGGCGGCCGCGCTGGCCACCGCGCTGGGCCTGCCGGCCGACGCGGTCAAGGCGGACCCGAAGGCGGGGGCGAAGGACGGGCTGGTGGTGGTGCTCGGCAAGGACCTGCCGACGGCCCAGGCCCAGGTCGGGACGCCGAGCGCGGTGCCGACCGAGGCGCCCAAGGACCTCCAGCGGGTCCAGGCGGACGACACCGACGTCTGCGCGAAGTAGCGCTCCTGCGGCCGTGTGGACCAGGACCTGCGCCAGGGTCCGCGTCCTGGCCCTCGCCAGGGTCCGCGCCCGGGTCCGCGTCCGGGTCCGCGCCTGGGTCCGTCGGGTTGCTCGGCGCTCCCGGAGTGCGGAGCGCCGGGGATGCTGCGGGTGTTACGGCTGATGTGGCGGCGGCGCTTCCGGGGCCGGGGCCGGGGCCGGGTCCGGGGCCGACTCCGGGTCCGGCTCTGGCTCTGGATCTGGCTCTGGCTCGCCGGGCGTGAGCACGCCGTCCGTCTCCCGGTACTCCTCACCGGTGCGCGGGCAGCGCCACCGGCCCTCGCCGGCCGGCTCCAGCGGCTCGCCGGCCCGGCCGACCCACTTGATCCGACGGGCCGGGACACCGGCCACCAGCGCGAAGTCCGGGACGTCCCGGTGCACCACCGCACCGGCGGCGACCAGCGCCCAGCGGCCGACCGTCACCCCGGCGACCAGGACGGCACGACCACCGATCGAGCAGCCCCGGCGGAGCGTCACCCCACGGGCGTCCCAGTCGTCGCCGCGCTTGAGCCGGCCGTCGACGTCCACCGAGCGCGGGTAGAGGTCGTTGGTGAGCACCGCGGCCGGGCCGACGAAGACGCCGTCCTCGACCACCGCCGGCTCGTACACCAGCGCGTGGTTCTGCAGTTTGACCCGGTCGCCGATCCGTACGCCGGGGCCGACGTAGGCACCCCGGCCGATGATGCACTCGGCGCCGATCACCGCGTCCTCACGCACCTGGGCCAGGTGCCAGACGGTGGTGCCGGGGCCGAGCACGGCCCGGTCGTCGACGTCGGCGCTGGCCTCGACCCGGGCAACGGCGGCGGACCCGCCCTCGACTGTCCCCATGGCGCCCGACGATAGCGCCGGGCGGGGGGACGGGAGGGCGGGTCCGCGGGATTGGCCGGATCACCGCACGGGGCGGTGGGGCGGTGGGGCGGTGGGGCGGTAGGGGCCGGCGGCGCGGTCAGCGGCGCTCGGCGACGACGTTGCCGGGAGACGGGGCGCTGCTGCCGATCACCTTGCGGGCCAGCGAGCGCGGCGAGGTGAGGAAGCCGAAGCCCCAACTGAGGTGCATGGTGGCGAAGGCCACCGGAAGCATCGCCTTGGCCTTGGCGGAGAGGCCGCGCCCCTCGACCAGCGCGCCGCCGGTGATGCCCAGCAGGTAGGCGCCGGGCGCCGCCAGGAAGGCCGGGTGGACGGCCGCGCCGAGGACCAGCCCGAGCACCACGCCGAGGAAGGCGGCCGGCGGGGCGAGGTAGCGGAGGTTGACCGAGCCCTTGTGGTACCGGGTGACCACCCGGCGCCAGCGGCCGTAGTCCTTGTACTGCTTGGCCAGCGCCCGGACGTCGGGACGCGGCCGGTAGGTGACGCGCAGCTGCGGGGTGAACCAGACCAGGCCGCCGTCCTGCCGGATGCGGTAATTCAGCTCCCAGTCCTGGGCGCGCACGAACTCCTCGTTGTAGCCGCCGAGCCGCTCCAGCACCTCGCGCCGGAACACCCCGAGGTAGACGGTGTCCGCCGGACCGGCCAGGCCGCCGGTGTGGAAGGCGGCGTTGCCGACGCCGATCTTGGAGGTCATCGCGGCGGCGACCGCGTTCTCCCACTCGGTCTCGCCCTCGGCGTGCATGACGCCGCCGACGTTGGCGGCCTCCATCTCGCCGAGCAGCCGGACCGCCGTGGTGATGTAGCCCGGGGTCAGCAGGCCGTGGCCGTCGACGCGGACCACTATCGGGTGGCTGGAGCCGCGAATGGCGGCGTTCAGCCCGGCGGGCGTACGACCGGTGGGGTTCTCCACGGTGCGTACCCGCGGGTCCTCGGCGGTCAGTTCGGCGGCGATCTCCGCGGTGCGGTCGGAGGACGGACCGAGGGCGATCACCACCTCCATCGGGCCGGCGTAGTCCTGTTCCAGGATGTGCCGGACGGCCGTGCGCAGGTGTCGTTCCTCGTTGAGCACCGGCATGATCACGGAGACCGCCGGCAGCTCCTCAGCAGCCTTGGTGTTCATCGGGGCCAACCGTACCGGTGCGGGCGGGCCGCCGTCCTGTCCCGGTCCGGGCTGCTCCGCAGGCCCCGGGGTCCGGGGCGGCCGGAGGAACGTTTCACCGATCGAGGCCCACCGTACTCCCAGGCCACGGCGCGCCCTCACCCGGCCCGGGGGAGGGCGCCCCTACCATCCGAGAGATGCCCGTCTCCCCCCTCTACGCCCGGTCCGGGGCCCAGCCCCGACGGCACCGTCCATGGCCCCGCCGGCTGGCCACGGGCATCGCCCTCAGCGTCCTCGCCACCTCCGGCGGCGGCTGGGCGCTCCTGCACGGCCTCGGCTCGATCGACCGGGTGGACGCCTTCAGCAACGACCAGGCCCGGCCGGCCGACGACGGCTCCACCACCTTCCTGGTGGTCGGCACCGACGAGCGTGACGGCATCCCGGAGCGGACGCTCAAGGACGTGCTGCACGCCGGCGGCGAGTCCTGCCACTGCACGGACACGATGATGATCGTCCAGCTCTCCGGGGACGGTTCGCGGGCCACTGTGATCAGCATCCCCCGCGACTCCTACGTCGACATCCCCGCCCACCGGGACCGGGTCACCCGCAAGGAGGTCCCGGTCGGCAAGGGAAGGATCAACGCCGCGTACGGGCTGGGCGGACCGCAGCTGACCGTCGCCACCGTCGAACAGAACACCAGGCTGCGGATCGACCACTACCTACAGGTGAACTTCGCCGGGTTCGTCTCCGCCGTGGACGCCGTCGGCGGGGTGCGGGTCTGCACCGCCAAGCCGCTCAAGGACGAGTACTCCGGCCTCGACCTGCCCGCCGGCACCAGCACCCTGGACGGCGCGGGGGCACTCAAGTACGTCCGGGCCCGGCACCTGGACGGCAGCTCCGACCTGGGCCGGATGCACCGGCAGCAGAAGCTCGTCGCCCAGCTGCTGCACCAGCTGACCAGCGGCGGCACCCTGCTCAGCCCGGTCCGGCTGGCCCGGGTGACCGACAGCGTCCTCGGCTCGGTCAAGGCCGACAAGGGCCTCACGGCGGACGACCTGATCACCCTGGCGACCCGGATGAAGGACCTCACCGCCGGGCGGGCCGACTTCGCGACCGTGCCGCTGTCCGCGGTGGACCACCAGGTCCCCGGGTGGGGCTCGACGGTGCTCTGGGACCGGGCCGGGGCGCGGGCGCTGTTCGACGCGGTACGGGCCGGACGGCCGCCGACGGAGGCGACGGCCTCCGCCGCGCCGTCCGGCGCTTCCGGACCGGCCGCGGCGACGCCGCCGGCGACGCCCACGGCGGTGCCGGCCGTCGCCCCCGAGCAGGTGCACGTCCAGGTGTTCAACGCGGCGGGGGTCGCCGGGCTGGGGGCCCGGGCCGACGCCGATCTGCGGCGGGCCGGTTTCGCCACCACCGGTGCGCCGTCCAACGCCCCGGTCGGGACGGCGGGCGGACGGAGCGTGATCCGGTACGACCCGCGCTGGGCCGAGTCGGCCCGGACGCTGTCCGGCGCGCTGCCGGAGGCCGAGCTGACGCCCGTCCCGGGGCTGGGGCCGACGCTGCAGGTGTACGTGGGCGGGGACTACCCGGCGGCCGCAAGCCCGCCGCCCGCAAGCCCCTCGCTCGGGAGCCCGCCGCTCGGGAGCCCGCCGCCCGCAAGCCCGTCGCTCGGCGCGAAGACGGTGAGTCCCTCGGTAGTGAGTCCCTCGGCGGCGGTGGCGGCACCGCCGCC
>NZ_JBHXKE010000170.1:0-327 GCF_042722765.1 Kitasatospora sp. NPDC058406 | reverse complement strand
GCTATGCGGTTGTGCCCCGCGGTTGTGCGCCCCGGGGGGGGGGGGCCGCCCCCCCCCCCGCCTGCGCCGACCGCCCAGGCACCCGGCGCGGGCACCGGCGCGGCGGCGGCCGACACGGCCGCGGGGGCCGGGCGGGCGAGCGACATCATCTGCCCCTGAGTCGGGCCCGAACCGCCACTCCCCCGCCCCCGGAGGTGCGCGGGAGGCAGGGAAGCAGGGCAGCCGCGGACGGACGGGAAGGGGCAGGGTGCGCGTCGGCACCCTGCCCCTTCCTGCCGGGGGGGGCCCCCCCCCCCCCCCCGCGGGGGCGGCCCCGGGGGGGGGGCC
>NZ_JBHXKE010000169.1:0-21410 GCF_042722765.1 Kitasatospora sp. NPDC058406 | reverse complement strand
CTGGACCTCCTGCTGGACCCGGAGGTCGGCATCGTCTCGATGGGCGGCCGGGCCGGGACGGGGAAGTCCGCGCTGGCGCTCTGCGCCGGGCTGGAGGCGGTCCTGGAGCGGCAGCAGCACCGGAAGGTGATGGTCTTCCGGCCCCTCTACGCGGTCGGCGGCCAGGAGCTCGGCTACCTGCCGGGCAGCGAGAGCGAGAAGATGAGCCCCTGGGCCCAGGCCGTCTTCGACACGCTCTCGGCCGTCACCACCCCGGACGTGATCGAGGAGATCATCTCCCGGGGGATGCTGGAGGTCCTGCCGCTGACCCACATCCGGGGGCGTTCCCTGCACGACGCCTTCGTGATCGTGGACGAGGCGCAGTCGCTGGAGCGAAACGTCCTGCTCACCGTGCTCTCCCGGATCGGCCAGGGCTCGCGGGTGGTCCTCACCCACGACGTCGCGCAGCGCGACAACCTCCGGGTCGGCCGCCACGACGGCGTCGTCGCCGTGGTGGAGAAGCTGAAGGGCCATCCGCTCTTCGCCCACATCACGCTGACCCGGTCGGAGCGTTCGCCGATCGCGGCCCTGGTGACCGAGATGCTGGAGGACATCCACCCCTGATCGGGGCGATCCAGTCATAGCGGGACAAAAAGGTCAATTCGCGGCGCGAGACCCGCTCCTGACGGAGCGGGTCTCGTCCCTTTCATCACATCGAGTGCTTTCTGTCCGGAGAACTCCGGCACGGTGAATGTGACATCCGCCACGCAACAGGGAATTGCGTCGACAGTGCCCCTTGCGGCATGGTGAGGGTTCTGTCAGGCCCCGCGTACGGCATGGCATGGCTTCCGGACGCCCGGAAGTCCGGCCCGGACGGTCCACCAACTCCGGTCAGTGGACGCACAATTGAACACCGATGAGCCGTACGCCGCCCGATCTCAACGCCCGGTCGCCTCACGTCGGCCGGACGCCGGGTCAGTACCTCCCGTGACCAGCACGTCCGGAGGGCAGCGCCAAGGGGCATGTTGCGCCCGTACGGTCACGCGTGGGCGATGCTGGAAGGAAACCATGTGACTCGGATCTCGGTCCGGGGAGTTGCTGTCGCCTCCGCCACCGCCGTCACCGCTGTTGGTGCCGTCGTGGGCATGGCCTCGGGCAGCGAGGGCAAGACGACGCAGACGGTCGATGTCGCCGGTGCGACCCTGCTTGCCGAAGTCCCCTCTGGCGCCCAGGCGCAGACCATCAGCGACAACATCGGCACGCAGGCAACCGCCCAGCAGGCCGCCGCCGACGCCGCCGCCAAGGCAGCCGCCGAGCAGAAGGCCGCCGAGGAGGCCGCGCGCCAGCAGGCCGCGGCCGACGCCCAGGCCAAGGCCGACGCCCAGGCCAAGGCCGAGGCGCAGGCCAAGGAGGCGCAGGCCAAGGCCGACGCGGAGAAGGCCGCCAAGGCGGCCGAGGAGAAGCGGAAGGCCGACGAGGCCGCCGCCAACCGCTCCAAGTCGCGCTCGGCGATGGCTGCCACCGACAACGCGGCTCCGCCGGTCTCGGTCAGCCCCGGCTCCGTCCAGGAGCTCGCCCAGCAGATCGTCGGCAACGACGCCCAGTTCCAGTGCTTCAGCCAGATCGTGAAGCGCGAGTCCGGCTGGAACTACACCGCCACCAACAAGAGCTCCGGCGCGTACGGCCTGGTCCAGGCGCTGCCCGGGACGAAGATGGCCTCGGCGGGCGCCGACTGGCGCACCAACCCGGCCACGCAGATCAAGTGGGGCCTCAGCTACATGAACAGCCGCTACGGCAGCCCCTGTGGCGCCTGGTCGTTCTGGCAGTCGCACCACTGGTACTAGGCCCACCGGCCGAGTACCGGGTCCACCGGCTTCACCACGGCCCCCGGCCGCGCGGACAGCGCGACCGGGGGCCGTGCCGTGTCGTCCGCGAACCGCTGCGAACCGTGAACCGCCGGGCCCTACCCGGGGGCGATCCGGCCCCGGCGCGAGCGGGCCGCGCCGCCCGGGCTGCGCTGACCAGTGCGCCCACGGGCGGTGCGGTCCTGGGTGCGGACGCGGGGCGCGGAGAGGGGTCCTGGTAGCTCTCCGCACCGGCCGGTCCGCCGACAGTTGGCTCCGGTCCCGACCGACTCCTCCCCGCTGCCCGACGCCTGAAACCACCCGAACTGCGTGGTTTCGCCCCGGTATCCCCACTCCGGCCGTGGCCCGTTCTCCGCCGGTGGGTACGAAGAACCCGCCCGCCCGGCGGACTCGGCGCGCCCCGGCCGGGTAGCGTCATCCCTGACGGCCGTGGCGGGACCCACGGCGTCCCGCCGGACACGGCGGGTCCGGCGGGGAGAAGTGGTAGCGAGCATGGCGCGGGGCGGAAAGGCTTTCAAGGCCGTGGCCAAGGGCATGGCCGTGGTGGCGAGCGCGGCCGCCGTGATCGAGCGGCGCCGACGGGCCGCGATGGCGGCCGACTTCCACGAATCCCTGCTCCTGGCGGCGCCCGCCGCCGCGGAGCTCCCGGCGCCGTTGCCGGCTCCCCGGGAGGAGGCGGCGCCTGTCGCTGCCGCCGCCGCACCGGCCGCCGCGGTCCCGCCGACCGCGTCCGGCGGGTCCGGTGGGTCCCACGGACACTTCGGGCGGCCCGCCACCCCCGCCGAGGCGGTGCCGTGGAGCCTGCGGGTGGCCGCCGAGTCCACCTGGCGGCTGCTGCTGCTCGGTGCCGCGCTGTACGTCGTCTTCTACATCGTCGACATGCTGCGGCTGGTCGCCTTCGCGGTGCTCGCCTCGCTGCTGATCTCCGCGTTGCTGGAGCCCACCGTCTCCTGGCTGCGCCGGCACGGCGTCCCGCGCTCGCTGGCCGCCGGTGGGGTGTTCATGAGCGGCCTGGCCGGAATCGGCCTGGTCGGCTGGTTCGTGGTCTGGCAGGTGACCACCAACCTGGAGACCGTCACCAGCAAGGTCAAGGCGGGCGTCGACCAGCTCCGGGACTGGCTGATCACCGGGCCGTTGCACCTGACCGAGCAGCAGATCACCGACTTCGCCAACCAGATCACCAAGGCGATCAGCACCAACACCGAGCAGATCACCTCGGCCAGCCTGACCGGCGCGCAGATCGCCGTCGAGGTGCTGACCGCCGTGCTGCTGGCCTTCTTCACCACCTTCTTCTTCCTCTACGACGGCGAGCGGATCTGGAACTGGGCGCTGCGGGGCCTGCCCCGGCACTCCCGGTACGCGATGGCCGGGGCCGGGCCGAAGGCCTGGGCGACGCTCACCGCCTACGTGCGCGGCACCGTCTGCGTGGCCTTCATCGACGCGGTCTGCATCGGCATCGGCATCCAGCTGCTCGGGGTGCCGATGGCGCTGCCGCTCGCCGTGATCATCTTCCTGGGCGCCTTCGTCCCGCTGGTGGGTGCGCTGGTCACCGGGACCGTCGCGGTGCTGATCGCCCTGGTCACCACCACGCCGTGGACCGCGCTGATGGTGCTGGTGGTGCTGATCGCCGTCCAGCAGCTGGAGGGACACATCCTCCAGCCGCTCATCCTCGGCCGGGCGGTCCGCGTCCACCCGCTCGGCGTGGTGCTGGGGGTGGCCGCCGGCTCCATCATCGGCGGCATCGGCGGTGCGATCGTCGCCGTCCCGCTGATCGCGGTCACCAACACCGTGGTCACCCACCTTCGCCGCCGCAACGAGGCGGGCCAGGCGGTCTTCACCGCCCTGGAGGCCGCCCGCGAGGCCGCGACCCGAGCCCCGGCACCACCGGCGTCGTAGTCGCCGCCCTCCCGGTACGCGAACGGGCCCCCGGGCGGACGTGGTGTCCGGCGCGGGGGCCCGTTCGGGGGTGGTGCGGGTGCGTCGTCAGGCGTTGACGGTCGCGAGCGCGGCCTCGGCGTCGAGGACGCCGGCGACGGCCTGGAGCACGGCGGCGATCTTCATCGAGGCCTGGATGACGTCGCGGTCGACGCCGGCCTTGCGGAGGACGCCCTCGTGCGAGTCGAGGCACTGGCCGCAGCCGTTGATCGCGGAGACCGCGAAGCACCAGAGCTCGAAGTCGACCTTCTCGACGCCCGGGGTGCCGATGATGTTCATCCGCAGACCGGCCCGCATGCTGCTGTACTCCTTGTCGGAGAGCAGGTGCAGCGTCCGGTAGTAGACGTTGTTCATCCCCATGATCGCGGCCGCGCCCTTGGCGGCGGTGTACGCCTCCGGGGAGAGGTTGGCCTTGGCCTCGGGCTCCAGCTCACGCAGCACGGCGGCGCTGCGGGTGGCCATCGCGCAGGAGAGCACGGTGCCCCAGAGCTGCTGGGCGGGGAGGTCGGAGTTGCCGATGACCGAGCCCAGGTTGAGCTTGAGGTCCTTGGCGTAGTCCGGGAGGGCGGACTTCAGGTCGTCGAGGGCCATGGGTCAGCCGGCCAGCAGGGCCTGGGCGTCGAGGGTGTCCTCGCCCTTGGTCCAGTTGCACGGGCACAGCTCGTCGGTCTGCAGGGCGTCCAGCACCCGCAGGACCTCCTTGGGGTTACGGCCGACGGAGCCGGCGGTCACCATGACGAACTGGATCTCGTTGTTCGGGTCCACGATGAAGACGGCGCGCTGGGCGGTGCCGTCCGCGGCCTCGACGCCGCAGGCGCGCATGAGGTCGTGCTTGACGTCGGCCAGCATCGGGAACGGCAGGTCGCGGAGGTCCTTGTGGTCCTTGCGCCAGGCGTGGTGGACGAACTCCGAGTCGCCGGAGACGCCGAGGATCTGGGCGTCGCGGTCGGCGAACTCGTCGTTCAGCTTGCCGAACGCGGCGATCTCGGTCGGACAGACGAAGGTGAAGTCCATCGGCCAGAAGAACACGATCTTCCACTTGCCCTCGTAGGACTTGTGGTTGATCTCGGCGAAGGCGTTCGCGGCGTCCAGGTCGACGCAGGCGTTGAGTTCGAACTCGGGGAACTTGTCACCGATCGTGAGCACGTTCGCTTCTCCTGAAGTGAGACTGAGGGGGGTTTGTCCGTTTTGCGGAACGGTCTCTACCATTCCACATCGTGGACTGATCAGGGAAATAGCTACACTCGATGTGTCTGATCGGAGAGAGTTATCAATACCCCCAAGCCCCCCTCCCGCCCCACGGGGCGCAGGGCTCCCGCCCGCAAACCCGAGGGCGCTGTGGCGAGTGCCACATCCCGCGCCCCCCGCACACCGACGGTCGCCCAGCTCAGGGCCTTCGTCGCGGTGGCCGAGCACCGGCACTTCCGGGAGGCCGCGGCGGCCACCGGGACCAGTCAGCCGGCGCTGTCCGCGGCGGTCGCGGCGTTGGAGGAGTCGCTGGGCGCGCAGCTGATCGAGCGTACGACGCGGAAGGTGATTATCACCCAGCTGGGGGAGCGCGTGCTCGAACACTCGCGCCGGGTGCTCGCCTCCCTGCAGGGGCTGACCGAGGAGGTGGAGGCCGCCCGCCGCCCGTTCACCGGGCCGCTGCACCTGGGCGTCATCCCGACCGTCGCGCCGTACCTGCTCCCGCCGGTGCTGCGGCTGGTCCGGGACCGCTACCCGGACCTGGAGCTGCACGTCCACGAGGAACGGACGTCGTCGCTGCTGGAGGGCCTGGCCGCCGGGCGGCTGGACGTGCTGCTGCTGGCGCTGCCGGCCGGCGGGGCCGCGCCGACCCGGGACATCCCGCTGTTCGACGAGGACTTCGTCCTGGTCACCCCGGCCGACCACGAGCTGGCCGGCCGGGTCGACGTGCCGCGCGACGTCCTGCTCGACCTGGACGTCCTGCTGCTGGAGGAGGGGCACTGCCTGCGCGACCAGGCCCTCGACATCTGCCGCGAGGTCGGCGCGGACCCGGCCGGCGCCACCACCAGGGCGGCCGGCCTCTCCACCCTGGTCCAGCTGGTCGCCGGCGGCCTCGGAGTGACCCTGCTGCCCGCCACGGCGCTGGACGTCGAGACGAGCCGCACCGACCGGTTGGCCGCCGTGCGCTTCGCCGCCCCGGCGCCGGGGCGGCGGATCGGGCTCGCCACCAGGCCGGGCTCGGCCCGCAGCGCCGAGTACGACCGGTTCGCCGTCTCGCTGCGCGAGGTGCTGGCCGAGCTGCCGGTCCGCCTGGTGCTCTGATGCTCCGAGGGGGCCGCGGATCGCGAGCCGGCCCGTCGGGCGCCCGTCAGGGCAGGCGGGCCGGTGCTCCCAGGCAGAGTCCGATCGTGGTGGCGATCAGCAGGTCGAGGGTGTGCAGCGCCACGGCGTCCGGTCGCTCGCCGGCCCGGCGCAGCACCATGTAGCGGTCGGTCAGCCCGTTGAAGCCGACCAGGAACAGGACCGCGATCTCGTCGGCGGGCACGGCCAGGGTCTGGCCGTGCGCCTCGGCGAGCGCGGTGAGCAGTTCGGCGGCGGTGCTCTCGATCTCGTGCTGGACCGCGCGCATGATCTCCTGGAGATCCGGGTCGCGCAGTGACAGCGCCGTGAACTCGGTGATCAGCGCGCACCGCCCGCCCTCGGCGACGGCGCTCTCCCAGAGTGCGTAGACCATGGTCCGCACCTGCTCGCCGAACGACCCGTCGCCGGGGGAGGCGGCGCGGACCTGGTGGATGAACTCCGCGGTCAGCTCCTCGACGACGGAGCGGTAGAGGTCCTTCTTGGTGCCGAAGGTGTAGTGCACCGTCGCCTGCGCCACGCCCAGCTCGGCCGCGATCGCCCGGGTGCTGCCGGCGGCGATCCCCTCCCGGGCCATCAGGTCGATGGCGGCCTGGATCAGTTGGGGGCGCCTTTCGGAGGCGGGGACATGTGCCATTGGGCCAGGGTATCGCCATGTTCAGACAACCTGATCGGACGAATGCGTCACAGGTTCGCGTCGAGCGACTTTGTCGCCCGACAAACTTGCGCGTACGGTGGTCCGAGACCTGTTCAGGCAGCCGCCTGCCTCGACCGACCCGATCGAAGGTGCCCGCATGGCCACGTACCTGTACCGCCTGGGCCGACTCTGCTTCCGCCGAAGGCGCACCGTGCTCGCCGTCTGGCTGGCCCTGCTGATCGCCGTCGGCGGCGCCGCGGGGGCGTTCGCGGGCAAGACCAGCGACGAGTTCAAGGTCCCCGGGACCGAGGCGCAGGCCACCCTGGACCGGATCACCGACACCTTCCCCGAGCAGGGCCACGGCTCCGCCCAGGTGGTCTTCGCCACCGACGGCGCCGGCGGCGTCGCGGCCCCGGACACCGCCAGGGCCGTCGGCGAGGCGGTCGGCCGGATCGCCGCCGTCCCCGGCGTCTCGGCCGCGCCCGACCCGTACGCCACCGGTGCGCTCTCCCCGGACGGCCGGGTCGCGCTCGCCCTGGTCTCCTTCGACCGCGAGCTCGGCGACATCACCGACCAGCAGCGCGACGCGGTCAGGGAGGCCGCCGAGCCGGCCCGCGCGGCCGGGCTGACCGTGGCCTTCGGCGGCGACGCGTACAACCGGATGGCACAGGTCGAGGGCGGCGAGGCGGTCGGTCTGGCGGTGGCCGGACTGGTCCTGGTGATGACCCTGGGCTCGCTGGTCGCGGCCGGGCTGCCGCTGGTCACCGCCCTGGTCGGGGTCGGGGTCGCACTCGCCGGGCTGCTGACGCTGGCCGGCTCGTTCGAGATCATCTCCACCGCGCCGGTGCTGGCCCTGATGGTCGGCCTCGCGGTCGGCATCGACTACGCCCTGTTCATCGTCTCCCGGCACCGGCGCCATCTCGCCGAGGGGCTGGAGCCGGACGAGGCCGCCGCCCGCGCCAACGCGACCGCCGGCAGCGCGGTGGTCTTCGCCGGCCTGACCGTCGTCGTCGCGCTGGCCGGGCTGGCCGTCGCCGGCGTGCCCTTCCTCACCGTGATGGGCCTCGCCGCCTCCGGCGCCGTGGTGGTCGCGGTACTGGTCGCGATCACCCTGCTGCCCGCGCTGCTCGGCTTCGCCGGGCGTGCCATCGACCGGCTGCCGGTCTGGCGGCGCGCGCTCCGGGCCCCCGACCGGACCACGCTCGGCGAGCGCTGGGCGGAACTGGTGGTCCGCCGCCCGCTGGTCGTCCTGCTCACCGGACTGACCGCCCTGGTCGCCCTCGCGGTGCCCGCCGCGAGCCTCACCCTCGGCCTGCCGGGCGGTGGCTCCCAGGCCAGGGGCACCGACGCCCGCACGGCCTACGACCTGATCGACCGAAGCTTCGGGCCCGGCTTCAACGCGCCGCTGGTGGTCGTCGTGGACACCGGGGGCGCCGCCCGGCCGGACGCCGCCGTGCAGGGCGTCGCCGAGAAGCTCTCCGGCCTGGACGGCGTCCGGACCCTGCTGCCGCCGGCCGTCGACGAGCCGAGCGGCACCACCCTGCTCACCGTCATCCCGAAGACCGGCCCGGACCACGCGGACACCCGGGACCTGGTCACCGAGATCCGCGACCAGCGGGACGGCCTCAAGGCCGCGACCGGGGCCCGGATCGACGTCACCGGCACCACGGCCGCCAACATCGACGTCTCCGCCAAGCTGACCGACGCGCTCCCGCCGTTCGTCGCCGTGATCGCGGGCATCGCGATGGTGCTGCTGGCGCTGGCCTTCCGTTCCGTCCTGGTGCCGCTCAAGGCGGTGGCCGGCTTCCTGCTCTCCATCACCGCCTCGCTCGGCGCCGTCGTGGCCGTCTACCAGTGGGGCTGGCTGGACGGCGTGATCGACGTGCCGAAGGTCGGCCCGGTGGTGAGCTTCGTGCCGATCCTGCTGATCGGCGTGCTGTTCGGGCTGGCGATGGACTACGAGCTGTTCCTGGTCTCCGGGATGAAGGAGCACCACGTGCACGGCATGGCCCCGCGGGAGGCCGTGGTGGCCGGGGTGAAGAACGGGGCCCGGGTGGTCACCGCCGCCGCGCTGATCATGATCGCGGTCTTCGGGTCCTTCGTCTTCGGCCACGACCCGATCGTCCAGCCGATCGGCTTCGCGCTCGCCGTGGGCGTGCTGGTGGACGCCTTCGTGGTGCGGATGGCCCTGGTGCCGGCCGCGATGGCGCTGTTCGGCAAGGCCGCGTGGTGGTTCCCGAAGAGCCTGGAGAGGGTGGTGCCGCGGGTGGACATGGAGGGTGAGCAGCTGCTGGCCCGACTGGAGAAGCCCGCGAACGGCGGTGCGAACGGCCACGTCGGCGACGAGAACGGCGACGAGAACGGCGGTGCGGCCGGCGGGGCGGCCGACGACGCCGGCCGGCCGGCCGCGCGGGTCTGATCGCCCGGCGCACGGGCCCGACGGGTCCGGACGGCCCGTGCGCGCGCGGCTCCCGGCGTACCCGGCCGGGAGTCGCCGCGGCGGCCGGACGGCCCCGGGCTACGGCAGTCGCTGCTCGAACCAGACGACCTTGCCGGTGCCCAGACGGGTGGCACCCCAGCGCTCCGCGCACCGGGCCACTATCTGCAGTCCCCGTCCGCGCTCGTCCTCCGGCCCGGTCCGGCGCGGCCGGGGCAGCAGCGGGCTGTCGTCCCCGACCTCGCAGCGCAGCCGGGACGTGCGGACCAGGCTCAGCGTGATCGGGCGGGTCGCGTGCTGGACGGCGTTGGTGACCAGCTCGCTGACCATCAGCTCGGTCGCCTCGGTGAGCTTCTCCAGACCCCAGCGGCGCAGGGTGTGCGCGACCAGCCGGCGGGCCCGCCCCGGTGTCTCGTTGCGCGGCTGGAGGTACCAGTGCGCGACGTCCCCGGCCGGGATGCCGTCGAAGCAGGCGGCCAGCAGGGCGATGTCGTCCCCGCGGTCGCCCGGCGGCAGGATGCGCAACGCCTCCTGGCAGAGGTTCTCGGGCGTGTGCCGGTGGGCGTTGGCGAGCCGGGCCCGGAGCAGTTCCAGTCCGTCGCTGAGGGGCCGGCTGCGGGTCTCCACCAGGCCGTCGGTGAACAGCAGCAGGGCCGAGCCGGGCGGCGCGGGGAGTTCGACGGAGGAGAAGTCGACACCGCCGACGCCGATCGGCGCACCCGACTCCAGGTCGAGGAGTTCGGCCGTCCCGTCCGGCTGGACGAGCACCGGCGGCACGTGGCCGGCGTTGGCGAGCACCACCCGGTTGGCGATCGGGTCGTACACCGCGTAGACGCAGGTGGCCAGGTGCTGTTCGCGGCCGAGCCGTTGGGCCTGTTCGTCCAGGTGGTACAGCACCTCGTGCGGCGGCAGGTCGAGCGCGGCCAGGGTCTGGGCGCTGGTGCGGAGCTGGCCCATGATGGCGGCCGAGGTGAGCGAGTGGCCCATCACGTCGCCGACGATCAGCGCCACCCGGTTGCCGGGCAGCGGCACGGCGTCGTACCAGTCGCCGCCGACCTGGGCGCCCCGCTCGCCGGGCAGGTAGCGCTGGGCGAGCCGGACGCCGTGCGGCTGGGGGAGGCGCAGCGGCAGCATGCTGCGCTGGAGCTCGTTGGCTATCTCCCATTCGCGGGCGTACCGGAGCGCGGTGTCGACGGCCAGCCCGGCCTGGGTGGCGAGGTGGGCGGCGGTCGCGGTGTCGGCGGCGTCGAAGGAGGGCCGGCCGGTCCGTTCGGGAGGCCGGCGGATGAGCACCAGCAGGCCGAGCACGGCCTTCCGTCCGCGCAGCGGCAGGGCGAGGACGGACGTCCCGGGGCCGAGCCGGGAGAGACCGCGCGCGCCGTACAGCTCGCGCAGCAGCTCGGTGGTGCGGGCGCTGCCGGAGTCGTCGGTCGCGCCGAGGACGACCGGCTCGGCCGGGCGGCGGCTGAGCAGGGTGTGGGCGAGCGCGCCGCCGCGGGTGACCGGGGTGGCCGGCCCGGTGTCGGCGGTGGAGCGGGCGCCGTACCGGCTGCCGTAGTGCGAGCCGTACCGGGAGTCGCGGCGGTCGTCGCCGGCCGGGCGGCCGCGGCGGCCCAGCCGGGTGCCGTGGCTGTGGTGGATCCGCAGCTGCTCCGGGAAGCCGGGTTCGCGCTCGACGTTGGGCAGCGGGTCGCGCAGGTGGACGACGGCGGCGTCGGCGAGGGTCGGCACGAGGACGCGGCAGACGTTGCGCAGGGTCGCGGCCAGGTCGAGCGCGCTGTTGATCCGCCGGGTCGCGGAGTCGAGGTAGGCCAGGCGCTCGGCGACCCGGTCGTGGCCGTCCGATCCGGTCCCGGGGCCCGCCTCCGGCCCGGTCCCCGCCTCCGGCGCGGGTCCGGTCCCCGGATCCGGCTGGGCCGGCGGCGACCGGCGCGGGCTGGGCAGGGCAGGCGGCTGTCCGGCCTCGGATTTGAGCTGGTCGCGCACGGGTGCCTGTCCTGGGATCGGTTCGGTCTGTTGGTCTGTCTGTGGTGTGACGCTTCCGGGGTGTCCCGGTTCCGGGCCGCAGGTCCTCGGCCCTCGTTCATCCTCGTCGTTCGCGGCCGGTCCGCCGGTTCCCGTCCCGCCCGTCTCCTGTCCCGCCCGTCTCCCGCGCCGCCCCGACCGCGCCCGTCCCGACCTGCCGGCCCCGACCGCGTGTCAGCCGACCCGCCGACAGCAGAGGAACAGCTGCTCCTCCGGCGGCAGCGAGGTGCTGGCGGGTGCGTACGGGTGCCCCACCTGCTCCTCGACGGCGAAGCCGGACGCCACCAGGACCCGTTCGAGATCCTCCCGCAGGTATCCGCTGATCCGTAGCTCGCGCCCCAGGAACGGCAGCGGAACGTGGTCCAGGTCGGCCTCGACCATACCGAGCGCGAGGACCCCGCCGGGACGCAGCAGGGTGCGCAGCCGGGTCAGCACGGTGGGGATCTCGTCCTGGGGGAGGAGGATCAGGGAGAAGAAGGCGGTGACGGCGTCGAACGTGCCCTGCCCGCGGGGGCCGAGCTCCGGTGCGTTCCAGGCCCGGTCGGCGCGGTCGGTCGCCAGGTCGTACATGTCGATGCGGTGGAGGACCGGCGGGTGCGGCCCCGGGAAGCGCGACTCCCGGGCCAGGGCCAGCATGACGTCCGACAGGTCCGTTCCGGTGACCCGCATGCCGGCCGCGCCCAGCTGCCGGACGGTCGGTTCGCCGCTGCCGCAGCCGACGTCCAGGACGGCGGCACCCGGTTCGAGCCGGGCCAGCAGGCGGGCGCCGCAGGCCAGCTGGCCGTCCTTCGCGGGGAACGCCTCGCCGTAGCCGGAGCCGATGGTGTCGAAGGCGACAGCCTGCAGGGCGCGTTCGGCACGACGGCGCAGGACGTCGGGCCCGCCGTCGCCGTCCGCGTCCCCGTCGACGGGGAACGGATCGGATATCTGTCCGGTCGTCACGATTGAGAGGCACCTTTCCACCCGGGCCTCCGGTCGGCTGGACGAGGCGCGAGGCCGGGCTGCCGTCCTCCCGGCGCCCGCGCTGCCCCGCCGGCCTGCTGCCGGTGGCGGTACGTCACGCTCCCCGCGTCACACTGTCACGTTGACTGCCCTCTGACACTTTGCACAGACTCTTTGCACAGGGACACTCTGCACCGTGGGAGCGTCGCCGCGCTGCCTTTTCCGGATGCTCCACCGGAGAAGTGCACTCGTGTGTGTACTGGCATCCGAGAATATGCGTGATCACTCCGCCATGGGGTCCGTTTTCGGCCAACTCGTGGTGGTTGGCCGGAGCTGCCCCCCGCCCCGGGAGCGCGGGGTCGCGGGCCGGGGTGGTGCGGTGCGACCCCGCGCGCCGGGCAGTTCGGCCGTACGACCGCGCCGACCTGGGACTTCGTCGATCCGTGAGCGGACTTCCGGGCGTTTATCGAACGTCAATCGGTCCGGTGCACAGTGGTGTCAGCGCCGGGGAAGCGTTGAAGGCGCTCCCGCAGCCGGGGGGCTGCGGGAGCGCCGAACGCCTACGGGAAGGTCTCCAGGGGGGCGATCGGGGGATTGGAGACCTACGGCGCGGGGGGAGAGAGGGGCTCGGTGTGCTGCTGGGAGATGAGGTCCGCCACGGGGGAGGCCTCGGGCACACCGAGCCGCGTGAAGACGGCGTGGGCCTCCCGCAGGCACGCCAGTCCACGGGCGGGCTGGGCGAGGCCGAGCAGCGCCCCGCCCAGCGCGGCGTTGGCGAGGCCCTGGCAGTAGGCGGAGTCCATCTCGTGCCCGATGGCGAGGGACTCCTCCGCCGTCTCGGCCGCCTCGGCCTGCTGGCCGGCGGCGAGGAGGGACGAGGAGAGGCGGGCGAGGGTGTAGCCCTCGCGCAGCCGGTTCTGCTGGGACTGGTAGAGCCGGTGCGACTCGCGCAGGTGCTCGGCGGCGGTGGCCGGGTCGTCGGCGGAGGAGAGGACGACACCGAGTTGGTACAGCGTGTCGGCCAGGCAGGGGCCGTTCTTGGACGCGCGGGCGGTGCCGACGGCGTCCGTGACGGAGCGGACGGCCGTTTCGAGCATGCCGAGACCGAGCTGGGCCCGGGCCATGTTGCCGAGCAGCCGGGCCTCGCCGATCGGTGCGCCGACCACGCGGCTGATGGCGAGGGCCAGTTCGAAGAACGGCAGCGCCTCGGCGGGCCGGTTGGCCAGGCTGAGGATGATCCCCAGGTCGTTGGCGGCGGCGGAGCGCAGGACGGTCATGTCCTCGGCGTCCTGGAGGTCCAGACTCTTGCGCAGGGACTGCTCGGCGCTCTGGAAGTCGTTGGTGATCGACTGCAGCGTGCCGAAGGCGAAGTGCACCCGGGCGAGGGCGGCGGAGTCCGCGTGCGAGGTGGCGTTCCGGTCGGCGGCTTCCAGCACGTGGCGCACCCGGGAGCCGTGCGTCGGGTCCTCGACCAGGCTGTTCAGGACGATCAGCAGGTCGACGGCGGGCCGCAGCAGTTCGCTCGGTCCCTGGACGGCGGCCTCGACCGAGCTGAGCAGCAGGGCGGTCTCGGTCCGCAGCCACTCCTGGGCGAAGTCGCTGGTGATCAGCGGGATGCCGATCGACGCGGGCGGGTTCAGCGGTTCGGGCAGCTGGTCGTCGGGCTCGACGGCCTGCGCCGCGTTGCGGACGGTCGCGAGCAGCAGGTCGAGCAGGCGCCGGAGGGCGGCCTGCTGCTCCCCGGTGTCGTCCGCCCGCTCGTTCTGGCGCTGCGCGTACAGCCGGAGCAGGTCGTGGTACCGGTAGCGGCCCGGCGAGAAGGTCTCCAGCATGTTGGCCTCGACGAGGGCCTCGGCGAGGTCCTCCGCCTCGGTCTCCTCGACGCCGAGCAGCGCCGTCACCGCCGCCAGCGGCAGGTCGGGCGAGTCCACGACCGAGAGCAGCCGGAAGGCGCGGGCCTCGGCGGCGGACAGTTGCCCGTAGCCGAGGCCGATGGTGGTTTCCACGGCGAGGTTGCCCAGTTGGAGTTCGTCCAGGCGGCGCCGTTGGTCGGCTAAGCGGCGGGCGAGGTCCGAGACGCTCCACCGGGGCCGGCTGGCGAGCCGGGCGGCGGCGATGCGGACGGCGAGCGGAAGGAATCCGCAGGCGGTCACGACCGCCATGGCCGCTTCGGGTTCGGCGGCGACGCGCTGGTCGCCGACGATCGCGGAGAAGAGCGCCAGCGCCTCCTCGGGCGTCAGCTCCTCGACGTCCACGAGGTGCGCGCCGGGGATGCCGGCCAGCCGGGAACGGCTGGTGGCGAGCACGGCGCACCCGGAGACGCCCGGGATGAGCGGTCGGATCTGCTCGGCGTCCTGGGCGTTGTCGAGCAGGATCAGCATCCGCCGGCTGGCGAGCAGCGACCGGTAGAGGGCCGCGCGCTGCTCCAGCGAGTCGGGGTTCTCGGTGACGCCGAGGGCGTGCAGGAAGTCGCCGAGCACCACGGCCGGATCGGCGGGCGAGGCGCCCGCGCCCCGGAGGTCGACGTACAGCTGCCCGTCCGGGAACTCGGCGCGGACCCGGTGGGCGACGTGCACGGCGAGGGTGGTCTTGCCGACGCCGCCGATGCCGGCCAGCGAGGTGACGACCACGGCCTGGCCGGTGGCGTTCATGAGGACGGTGGAGAGGTCGGCGACCATCTCCGAGCGTCCGCTGAAGTCGGAGACGTCCGCCGGCAGTTGGGCCGGGGCGGGTTGTGCGGCCGGGCCGTCCTCGCGGGCGACGGGCACGGGTGCGGTGACGGCCGGCAGGGTCAGCGCCGGGTCGGCCGCGAGGATGCGGGCGTGCATCGCGGAGAGCCCCGAGCCCGGCTCGACGCCGAGTTCGTCGATCAGCAGCTTGCGGGTGTCGGTGTAGACGCCGAGCGCCTCGGCCTGCCGTCCGCACCGGTAGAGCGCGAGCATCAGCAGTTCGCGCAGCCGCTCCCGGAGCGGGTGTTCGGCGGTGAGCGAGTTCAACTCGCCGACCACCTCGGCGTGCAGGCCGATGTCGAGCGCGATCGTGCACCGGTCCTCGGCGACGGCGATCTGCCGCTCGGCGAGCCGGAGCCGCTGCGCGTCCGCGTACGGGCCGGGGACGCCGGTGAGCGGGCGGCCGGCGAACAGGCCGAGCGCACGGACCAGGAGGTGGTGGGCCTTGTCGAGGTCGCCGCCGGCGCGGGCGGTCGCGGCCTCGGTGGCGAGCTGCTCGAAGACGGTCAGGTCGAGGGCCCGGCCCGGGATGTGCAGGGCGTAGCCGTCGGCGATCGAGATCAGCAGCTCGGCGGGCGCGCGCACTTCGCGGCGGGGCTCGATGACCGTGCGCAGCCGGGACACGTAGGTCCGCAGCGCCGCGATGGCCTGGGCCGGCGGCCGGTCGCCCCAGAGGCCGTCCACCAGGTCCTGGGTGGTGACCGGGCGTCCGGCGTGCAGCAGGAGGGTGGTGAGGACGGCCTGTTGCTGGGGAGAGCCGAGTGCGAGCTGCTTGCCGTCGAGCCAGGCCTGGACCGGACCGAGTACCTGGAAGCGCAGCGCCGGTGCAGGCGGCGTCTCCCGAAACTCCATGAAGTCCCCCGATGGCCTGGTGTCGATGATCCCGGTAGGGCGCTCGGCGGTCCGCCGTTGTGTGGTGGCTTCAGCTTAGGCGGAGGGCCGACTCTGCCGGACGGCACGGTAAGCCGCACGATGTTTATCGGACATTTAATCAACCCTACGATACTGACCGCGGGCCCGCGCCAAGCCGGTGGGGCAGAAGACATGTGATGACCGAAAGGCAGCCGCCCATGGCCAACAACCAGAGCGAGACCCCCGCGCCGACGACGCCGGCCGAGGACGCCGTCTCCGTGGAGGCGGGCGAGGCCGTCGAGGGCGCGGTGGCCGCGACCTCGAACCCGGCCGAGTACACCGAGCCGACCGCCGCGCAGAAGGCGGACCTGGAGGACGACCTCTTCGGTGACGAGGCCGCGTACGTGGTGGAGCCCGACGCTTCGGCCGACGGCGTGCACGGCACGGACCGCGAGCCGCAGGGCATCATCTCCAGCCACCCGTAGGCGCGGACGCTCCGCACCCGCCGCTCACCAGGGGGGAACCCGTGTGAACAGGCTCCGTCGCCTCGCGGTCGTCGCCGTCTCGACGATCGTGGTGACCACCGGCTGTGTCGTGACGGCCGCCGGCGCCTCCGCCGGCATCATCACCGGTCACCCGTAGCCCACCAGCACCCGAGTGCCCCACCCCGCAGGACGGGGTGGGGCACTCGCCGTCCCGCCCGTGACCGCTCCGGCCCGGCCGGCGCGGGTGCCGGCCCGGCCGGTGGAGGTCACCAGCCGCCCGCGGCGGCGGCCGAGGCGCCCGGCCCCGTCCGGTGCTCCGGCGGGCGCCCGCGGTCGGGTTCGGGGGCGTGCCTGCCGGTGCCCCGTGGCCGGATCTCGCCGTCCGTCCTGCCGGTCCGTTCGGCCTGCCGCCCGATCCGGCCCCGGACCGCCGGTCCGGTGTCCCCGGCCCCGGTACCGCAGGGTCGTTCGTGTCCGGCGGCCCCGAGCGCTCCGAGCGCCGCGAGGGACGCCCCGGCGCCGGCCGGGCCGATGTGTCCGGGGTCGGCGGTCCACTCGCAGCCGCCGTCCGGTGGGCGGAGATAGTGCTCCCCGCCGATGGTGTCCATGTAGATGCCGGTGCGTCCGGTCCTGGTGTCGAGGACGAGTTCACCCACTCGCGGCCGGTAGGCCGCGGCGTTGCGCTTACGGGTGCTCACCGCAGTGCTCCTTGCTCCGGTGCGGGCGCGGCGCCGGTGCGGCCGCCCCTGGTCGCTGTCGTGGCTTGGCTCGGTTCGGCTCTGCTCGGCGACTACCCAGCATCTCTAGAGAAGCTAATATCTCTAGAGATGTCAACGGCCTGACCGGTCCGATCGGCTTACCGGAGGCCGCGAACGCGCCTACGATTTCCGGCGAGGACGAGGGAGCAGGCGATGGCCGGCAGCAGTGGCGACAAACAGCCCAAGTACCAACGGATCGCCGACACCCTGAAGGCGGCCATCGACGCGGGCGAGTACCGCGCCGGCGACCGGCTACCGGGCGAGAACGACCTCATGGACGCGTACAGCGTGGCCCGGATGACGGCCCGTCAGGCGCTCGGCGTCCTGCAGAGCGAGGGCATCGTGGAGGCGCGCAGGGGCTCGGGGGTGTTCGTCCGGGACTTCCGGCCGCTGCGGCGGCGCGGGATCCAAAGGCTCGCGCAGGGGCAGTGGGGGTCCGGCCGCTCGATATGGTCGGCGGACATCGACCGGCGGAACCTGGTCGTCGACCAGGTCTCGGTCACCGAGCAGGGGGCGCCGGACCACGTGGCGCGGGTGCTGGGCGTCGACCCGGGTGCGCCGATGTGCGTGCGGCACCGGCGGTTCGTCCTGGACGGCAAGCCGGTGCTGCTGTCGACGTCCTACCTGCCGGCCGGCCTGGTCGCGGGGACGGCGATCACCCGCGAGGACACCGGCCCGGGCGGCACGTACGCGCGGCTGGCGGAGATCGGGGCCAAGCCGGTGCACTTCCGCGAGGAGGTCCGGTCCCGGATGCCCGGCGCGGAGGAGACCGCGCGGCTGGAGCTGTCGGCGGGCACCCCGGTGATCCTCATCTGCCGGACGGCCTTCGCCGACGAGGGCCAGGTCGTCGAGCTGAACGAGATGATCCTCGACGCCGCGTCCTACGTGCTGGAGTACGACTTCGACGCGTGACCCCGGCGGCCCCGGCGGCGGCACAGGCACCGCCGGCACCGGCGGCACGCCGACGGCGACGCCCCGGTCGCGGGGTGCGCGACCGGGGCGTCGTCCGGGGCGTCGTTCGGGTGTCCGGGGGTCCGGGTGTCCGTTACTCCTTGGAGCGGACCCGCAGGCTGGTGATCAGGGGGCCCTCGGTGGTCTCCCGGAAGAAGTCGTTGCCCTTGTCGTCCACCACGACGAACGCCGGGAAGTCCTCGACCTCGATCCGCCAGACGGCCTCCATGCCCAGCTCGGCGTACTCCAGGACCTCGACCTTCTTGATGCAGTCCTGGGCGAGGCGGGCGGCCGGGCCGCCGATGGAGCCCAGGTAGAAGCCGCCGTGCTCGGCGCAGGCGTCGGTGACCTGCTTGGAGCGGTTGCCCTTGGCCAGCATGACCATCGAGCCGCCGGCGGCCTGGAACTGGTCGACGTAGGAGTCCATCCGGCCGGCGGTCGTCGGGCCGAACGAACCGGAGGCGAAGCCCTCGGGGGTCTTGGCCGGGCCGGCGTAGTACACCGGGTGGTCCTGGAGGTACTTGGGCATGCCCTCGCCGGCGTCCAGGCGCTCCTTGATCTTGGCGTGCGCGATGTCGCGGGCGACGACGAGCGTGCCGGTGAGCGAGAGCCGGGTCTTCACGGGGTACTTGGACAGCTCGGCCCGGATCGAGGACATCGGCTGGTCGAGGTCGATGCGGACCACGTCGTCGTCGAGGTGGTCGTCGGTGGTGTCCGGCAGGTACTTGGCCGGGTCGGTCTCCAGCTGCTCCAGGAAGACGCCCTCGGCGGTGATCTTGCCGAGCGCCTGGCGGTCCGCCGAGCAGGAGACGGCCATCGCGACCGGCAGCGAGGCGCCGTGGCGCGGCAGGCGGACGACGCGCACGTCGTGGCAGAAGTACTTGCCGCCGAACTGGGCGCCGATGCCGATCTTCTGGGTCAGTTCGGTGACCTTGGCCTCCAGCTCCAGGTCCCGGAAGCCGTGCCCGGTCTTCGCGTCGCCCTCGGTCGGCAGCTGGTCGAGGTAGTGCGCGGAGGCGTACTTGGCGGTCTTCAGCGCGAACTCGGCGCTGGTGCCGCCGATCACGATCGCCAGGTGGTACGGCGGGCAGGCCGCGGTGCCCAGCGAGCGGATCTTCTGCTCCAGGAAGGCGAGCATGCTCGCCTCGTTGAGGATCGCCTTGGTCTCCTGGTACAGGTACGACTTGTTGGCGGAGCCGCCGCCCTTGGCCATGAAGAGGAACTTGTAGGCGTCGCCGTCGGCGGCGTACAGCTCGATCTGGGCCGGCAGGTTGTTGCCGGTGTTCCTCTCGTCCCACATGGTGACCGGGGCCATCTGGGAGTACCGCAGGTTGAGCTTGGTGTACGCGTCGTAGACGCCGCGCGCGACGGCGGCCTCGTCGCCGCCGGACGTCAGCACGTTCTGGCCGCGCTTGCCCATGACGATGGCGGTGCCGGTGTCCTGGCACATGGGCAGGATGCCGCCGGCCGAGATGTTGACGTTCTTCAGCAGGTCCAGCGCGACGAAGCGGTCGTTGGGGCTGGCCTCCGGGTCGTCCAGGATGCGGCGCAGCTGGGCGAGGTGGGCGGGGCGGAGGTAGTGCGAGATGTCGTGCATCGCCTCGGCGGTGAGCAGCCGCAGGGCCTCGGGCTCGACCTGGAGGAAGGTGCGCCCGCCGGCCTCGAAGGTGGAGACACCCTCGGAGGTGAGCTTGCGGTAGGGGGTCGGGTCAGCGCCCAGGGGGAGCAGGTCGCTGTACTCGAAGTCTGGCGTGGGAGCCATCGGGGCGGTCCTTAGGTATCCAGTGTTCCGGCTGCGTCGGCGAAGCACCCTCAAGGGCGGAAGCACCCTCAAGGGTAGGACCCGCGCGAACGAAGCACGCGGACAGGTAAGCCTGCGTGACCGGCGTCACCCGCACGTGCGTACGAGGCTTGCCCCGGTGGCTAGGCTTGCCCCGTGGACAACTCGCCGTCGATGGACGATCAGAAGGACGACCGGGGGGCGTCGCCCGTGCCGCGGGGGCAGTCGCCGATACCGATGACCAAGCCGGCGGCGAAGCCGCCCGCCGGAGCCGGCCACGCGCCGGTGGCGCAGGCCGAGATGCGGGCCTCGGACGCCGACCGCGAACGGGTGGCGGAGCTGCTGCGCGACGCCTACGCCGAGGGGCGGTTGGACGTCGACGAGCACGCCGAGCGGATCGAGGCGGCCTACTCCGCCAAGACCCTCGGCGAACTCGTGCCGCTCACCCGGGACCTCCCGGTGCACACGGAGGTCTCCTTCGAGAAGCCGCCGCTGGGTTCCGCGGCCGGCGGCGCCCCGCGCCAGAACGGTCCGGTGCGGCTGCCGGCCCGGACGGAGGCGCCGACGATGCTGGCGGTCTTCGGCGGATCGTCCCGCAAGGGCCGCTGGCGGGTGGGGTCGAACCTGCGGGCGGTGGCGATCTTCGGCGGGGTGGAGATCGACCTGACCGACGCCGTCTTCGAGTCGCCCGAGGTGGTGATCGAGGTGGTGGCGATCTTCGGCGGGGTGGAGATCAAGGTGCCGGAGAACGTCAGCCTGCACGGCAGCGGCGTCGGCATCTTCGGGGGCTTCGACGTCAAGGAGCAGACCGCCGCCGATCCCTACGCGCCGGTGGTGCGGGTGAAGGGCACCGCGGTCTTCGGCGGCTGCGAGGCGAAGCCGCGCAAGGGCAAGAAGCTCAAGGAGTGGGTGCGCAAGCAGCTCGGCGCCGACTGATTCGCGTACGGACCGCGTCCCGTGTGCCCGGCCGGAGTCAACTCCCGGCCGGGCACTCGACGTTGCCTCGGGTGCACGCTGTAGTCGATTGCGTGCAGTGTGCATGAATCGCGGCGCCGTGGGGTAGTTCCTCTGGCACATCGCTTCTTGTACGGCTGCGTACCGGAGGCGGCCTGAGGCCGGCCCGGGGGGTGTGAGGAACGGGGGCCCGCAGCCCGCAGGGGAGCGAGCTTCCCCGTGTCCGAGAGCCTCGTCAGGAGTACGGCCGTGCTGCATCCGATCGAGTCCCGCACCACCTCGCCCGCCGCCCCGTCGTCGGCCACGCCGCCGTCCGCCGCCGCTTCGCCGGTGGTCGCGGCGGCCCGGCTGCTGGAACGGCGCCCGGCTCCGCAGCCGGCGGGTGAGGACAATCCGTGGCACACCGCCGCGGCCTGCCGACGGGACGAGGTGGGCCTGTTCTTCGCACCGTCGAAGGAACCGACGGCCGCCCGGCTGTCGCGCGAGGAGCAGGCGAAGCAGGTGTGTGCCCGCTGCCCGGTGCTCCTGGAGTGCCGGGAGCACGCGCTGGCGCAGCCGGAGCCGTACGGGGTGTGGGGCGGTCTGACGGCGGCCGAGCGGCGGGTCGTGCTGGCGCGCCGCCGCCGCCGTGACGTGGAACTGTGCGAGACGGCCCGGGTGCCTGCTCCGCGCCGCCGGATCGCGGGCTGACGCCCGGTCGGGACCGCGAACGCCCGCGGCCTCGGCGACGGGGGATTTCGCCGAGGCCGCGGGCGC
>NZ_JBHXKE010000168.1:0-21438 GCF_042722765.1 Kitasatospora sp. NPDC058406 | reverse complement strand
GATCTGTGAACACTTGTCCGGAGCTACGCTGCTGTCATCGGTCTCAGCCCTCCAATCAGCGTGCTCGCTCGAACCATGCGACTTCGTGTCGCACCGAGAAAATCGAACCCCTCGTCGACATGGCAGACCCTGCTCGTGGACGAGGTTGAACAAGTCATCGAACTGACGGCCGGGATCATCAACCGACCAATGGTGCAGCTTGCGCTGCATCCTGCGTACTCGGACCTCAGCCATATCGGCATCAGGCCACGAAGCACCCGTGTTCACAGGCGTCCTCCACAGTCTGCGTACTTGCTACGAACCCGCTGGAGCCCTTCGCCATGTGACCGGCTCTCCCGGCCTCCGACTACTACGACTCCTCCGCCCCACCTCGGTGGCATCGATCGACGACGGATCTTCCCTCCCACCTGGCAGGCTGCCAGCTGGGGGCGGGACCACCGAGACGGTTCCCGTGTTCACTGCGAACCGATCAACAGGTGAGGTGCCCAGCTTTGCTCCTGCGGCCTCGCCACGGTTACGCCGCAGGCCTTCACCGTGGCCTCCCGGTCCGGCGAAGTTAACCGTTCCGGAAGTTCTCCACCCTCAACTGCCAGGTGGATGTGCACCGCTGGCCAGCCCATATCCGCCAGATTTGAGCTGGTGTTTGAGCCTTAACGAGCGTTCAGACGCTGGTTCCTCGCGTACACCTTCCTGTCTCGCTTGCCGGACCTGTCCCGTCTGGCGATCCCGGGACACTCCGTCGTTGTCGGGGCTGCTTGCCGCCCTCACCGGCGTCTCCCGGATCGAGCTGCCCCCAGCTTCACCCTGCTGCTGCGACAGCACGGCGGCAGCGGTCTCACACCGCCACTCGGTTCAACAGCGCTTCACGGCGCTCCACCTCCTTCTTCCACAGCTCCACCGCATGCTCGTCACGCTCGAGGGCCCTGCGGGCGGGTGCCTGCCAGGACCAGCCGTGCCGTTTCAGCAGCCGCCACACCGTCGGGACCGAAAGACTGAGCTGCAGCCGGCGCTGAATCACGCTCCGCACCCGGGCCGGCGTCCACCGCTCATCCGCGAAACCATGCGCGGTCGGCCCCTTGCCGAGTTCCTCCTCGAGCACGGCGAACTGGGCGTCGGTGACAATCGGGGAGTTGGCCGGCCCAGCTGAACGCAGTGCCTCCATCCCGCCCTCACGCCAGGCACGACGCCGGCGTTCCACCGACCGCACGCTCACCCGCAGATCCTTTGCGATCACCGTGGTCTTCTCACCCACCGCGAACCGCATCCCGGCCTGGAACCGGATCCCCTCACGAAACGCCCGACGCTCAGCGGTCAGGCCCCCACCCTCCGGACACCTCACACCAACGGCATACCGCAGGGATCACGAACCGTCACTACCCGACGACAACCCGAAATGCTCAGTAGGTCCTGTCCGAGTAGTCGCGCGGGGGTATCTATCCAGTAAGCGCTGGACGACCCGTGATCATTGTTAGTCTCGGACATCTGTTCGCAACTACGCACGAGGCCCTCGGGGAGCACTGGTGAGCGCCATGGAAAAGCCGTTCCTGATGCTTGTCGAGGATGTCTTCTTCCCGAGCGAGGGCAGGCTGGTCATGCCGACGGGCCGGATCGAGCGCGGTCGGGTTCGCAAGGGCGACGCGGTGGAGCTCGTCGGCTTCGGCGGCGATGCGCTCGCTCATGTCACTGACATCGACGTGAGCAGGCTGCGTGCCAACGAGGCGAACGCGGGCATGAACGTGGGGCTGCTGCTGCCTGGTGCGATGGCGGGAGCAGTTGAGCGGGGGCAGATTCTTGCGGCGCCGGGCTCGATCGGCGCACACGTTGTCTTCGCTGCGGACATCACGCTGCTGCCGGAGGAACAGGGCGGAGCAGAAGTGCTCACCGGGGAGAGCCTCGACTTCTACATCCGGGCTGCCGCAGTGAGGGGCATGGTGACGCTGCCTCGTGAAACGGACGCGCTGCAACCGCTTCACATGGGTGCGGTGACGGTCAAGCTCGAACGGCCCGTCGCTCTTGAGGACGGCCAGTCATTCGCCTTCCGTCTCCACGGCCGCGCTGCCGGCTCGGGAACTGTGACCCAGCTCCTGCACTGAGTCTCATGAACGGATCCACAGCCTGGTCTGGAGAGTCCCCCGTCCGAGTGAAGCCGCCGGGCGGCGAAGACGTGCTACCTGTCCCGGAAACGAGACACGTGCTCTCACGAGCCTGTGTGGGTCACCTCAACCTGACCGCCGTCAAAAAGCGACACGAGCCCTATGGGACACGGCGGTCGCGGAAACAAACTTCTTCGAGTAGTACTTCGGCCGCCGGCCCTTGCCCGCCCATGCCAGCTCCGCCCCGCACACCGCGCAGGCCGGACCGCCGAACAGCATCGACTCGGACACCGCACTAACCCCCGGGGAGAAACTCATGGTCGCGATGCTAGCCCCGCGACCAGCGCTGCTTTCCCCCGGGGTGAAACGGCCGGACGACAGGGCTGCTGCGAAGCGCCCCGCCGTACAGCTGTCCCCGCCGCGCAGCAGGTTGTCCCGCACCACGCATGCGCAGCGGGCGGCGCGCAGCACGGGCGGGCGCGCAGCACAGCGCCGCACCGGTGTAGCAAGGCCGCCTGTGCCGCGATGGGGGCAGCAGCACGCCTCGGTGCAGCAAGGGCGGCCGCATCCGCTGCTCGTGCTGCTGCCGGTGACCGGCCGGGTCTCCGTCTGGTTGCACGGGTATGACGCCTTCTCCGTTGTCCCGGCCATCGGCCGCGGTCCCGCTCGACGGCACTGCCGCCGGGCTGACCGATGAGGAACGCGCCGCGCTGCAAATCGTTGCGACCGCAGGTGAGCGGGCGGCCGCGCGGGTGCGCGCACTCGCCGCCCGGCAGCCGACCGACATCCACGGCACGGTGCTGGACTTGGCGGCCGCCGCGATCGAGCGGGCCACCGGTCACAAGGTCATCCCCGCGGCGACCCGGCGGGGCGGGATGGGAGTTCGAACGTGTGGGTGCGCCGGATCCGGTGCTGATGGAGAACGTGCGCTCGCCGGCGCGGCCTCAAGGCGGCCGCGGTGTGGTTCACGGCGCTGGTCTACCTCAACCCGAACGACAACCTGGGTGCCCGGTTCATCGCCCCGGACGGTCTCCGAGACTACCGGTTCTGAACAGTGCGGAAGGCTGCCACCCCGCGGGGTGGCAGCCTTCCGCGTGTCCGGGGCGGCCGGCGTGTACGTCCGGCCGCACCTGCGGGCGGTGCCGTGCGCGTCCGAGCGCCGTGGGGGTGTTCTTAAGAAAGTTTCTTCCAGGGCCACCGGCGTCGGGCCGAAGGAGGGTTCGAAGAGTGATTTACCTTCAGTTCCGAATATGCCCCTTCCGGCCTATTGTAGCCATAGTCAAGCTCTTCTCCAGAACTGCTATAAATTGAACCAGGACCATAGCTTGACCATACCGAAATTCCATCCGGCGTCACCTGGACGACAAACGGCACTTCCGTCTTCGCTGGAACCTCGCTAGTCACTGTCAGCGACTCTCCGGGAGCAATCCAGAAGTCACCGCCCTCAGGTTCGAGTGTCAACTCGACACTTTGGTCGATTTGATTCTCGATCTCGATCGTGTATTTTACCACTAAATCCACCGATCTATTATTGCGCGTGCCGGATTCGAACGTGAGGCCCTGTCGCGTCGGGCCCGGTTCCGCCGCGGACGAACGCGAGCACCCCTCCTTCACCGCTATCACGTGCGGCGTGGGGTAGCGAGGGCGGGACCCTCAGATCACCAGACCATCTCCCACCACCCGAAGCAGGCGAACACCGCCTTCTTCACCGAGCAGGACGCCAGATGTCCGGCAGCCTTAAAGAACACGAAAGCCACGACCAGCCCAACGGCCGATACGCCAAACACGCTGGCGCCAACCATCGGACTCACGGTCAGCACCAAGACCGTGGCCAGTGCGGACATGATGAGAATTCCCCACAACGTCTCCCGAAGGATGGCAAAGAACGATACCAACCAAGGCTCCTCCTTCCATGCTTCAATCTTGGTGACCAGGTGGCGGGACGTATTGCAGAGACTTCGATCTACCATCAAGGATTCTCCTATACCAAGAGAGCGGGGTGGGCATCACTCCCCACCCCGCTCGGATTCTTACTGGAGAACTTGCCCATGAGCTCCCTGGGCGACTACTCCCCCTGGGTTCGTCGGGCCCGCCGCGGTGGTGACGTGAACCCGGCTCGCCGGGACCGGATGGCGCCGGCGACCAACCCGGCGAGGACACCGAAGCCGACGGGCAGGACATAGGCGAGGTTCGCCCCCGGCTTGTTCCCGATCCGCTCGACAAGGGCTGCGGTGACGATACCGAAGGCCACCGCGTAGAGCAGAGCGTCGGCCCCGTCAAACCCTTCCCAGCCGTGGGCCACGAGCGCGGCAACGGTCATAGAGGGTCGTCGACCTGGTCGAGGGGTCGGCGAGCTCCGCGGTGGCGGCGGTGACCGCGTCGGCGCTCTCCAGCAGCACCGAACGGCGCCCGGGCGACATCCCCGCCTCCACCAACAGCCCGAGCGTCAGAACCGAGGATATTCGGCGCATCCAGCGCGATGAAAAAGCCCCGCCCGCGAACGCGGGCGAGGCCTGTGGCCTACGTGACATCGTCCCTCAAAAGTCGTCAAAGAGCTTTACTGGCTTCGTCGAAGCCGCAGACAACCTTTCATTCCCCGGCGACTCCCAGGAACCGCCCAGGATGACAATCAAGTAACGAGATGCTGACACGCCGTGACGTTGCCCCGGTTTGTCAGTAGCCGATCAGAATTGACCAGCCGTTTGCATGCCAATCATGCCCATGCCAGTCTCGGATATTGAAACAGAACCCGGGCCGTCCACACCGCCTCGACGAGGGCCACCCCCTCAACGACGGACACAGGGATCCGCAGCGCCCCTCCAGCCCGTCGGCGCGGCCCCGACCCTCCGGCCCAACCGAGCACACACCGGAGCACCGGCCCAGTGCGGTCGATCGGCCGAGAAGGTGGACGAGGGCGGCGCGAGCAGCGCCGTTCCGCGTCCTGACGGGCTCGGTCGGATCAACGGGCGCAGGCGGTTCGACCGTTCACCCCCAGCACTGCGGGTGGCCCGGGGAGCAGAGGCGCGCCTGCGACCCCGGCGGCGCCACCGGCAGGACCGCCGGAGCCCTGGCGGAGTACGCGGCCGCCCTCTCCCGCCACGGGCGCATCGACGCCACCTCGGTACTGCGCGGCGGCCGGCCCGGCGACGTCCCGTACGAATCCGACGGAGACGGACCCCCGCCCCCGGACCAACGGCACAACCGGTACACCGCCATCGAACTACGCCTCACCCGGTAACAGCCGTGAACAGAACCCGCCGCGCCGCGAGCCGGACAAGGACACCCCTGTGGCCGGCGTCGGGCAGGCTGTGGAGGCCAGCCGATCAGGCGGGACCGGCCGCCGTCAGGGGCCGTCGTGATCACCGCGGCCGGTCACGCGGGAGAATAGTGCGGGTGACCAGCACTCAGCCGCGCGGCCTGAACTCCCTGATCCCTACCGCCGGCACCGAGGCGACGCCCGGCGAGAAGGCTGCCGCCCAGCTTCTCCACCTGCGATCGGCGACCGTCCCCGTGCCGATCCTCGCCGCGGCTGCCGAGCTCATCGCCCCGCACCTGGAGGACCCGGCCCCTGCCACCCGCGAGGCCGCCTGGCGCCGTCCACGCCCGCCTGGTCGCCGCGATCGAGGACGCCGCACCCTGCCGGTAGCCGACCGGACGGGCCGGATGTCCCAACGCGCTGCTGCTCTGCCTCTACAGACGCGGCCGGGCGCTGTGTGCAACGGACGGCCAGCACGACGCGCCCAGCCTCGACCAGTGCGTCCCCGGCTGCGGCAACACCGTTCGCACCGACCAGCACGCCACCCGGCTCCGCCGGCGAGCCGAGGACCTCGGCCGCAAATCCGCCCACGTCCCCGGCCCCCTGGCCGAACGCCGACACACCACCGCCGCCAAGCTCCGCGAGCTGGCCGACGAACACGACCGCACCCGCTTCACCCTTCAGGAGACCCCCGCGTGAGCCCCGCCTGACGAACGCGACCGCATCCGTGCCGCCATGGACCGTATCCTCGCCGGCGCCCCCGAACGCTCCAACGGAGCCCTCACCATCGTCGCCCTGGCCATCGCAGCCGGCGTCCCCAGAAACGCCCTGACCCAGCGCCACCCCGACCTACGCAACGAGTTCTACGAACACGTCAAGGCCCGCGGCGGCACCCCGACGTCGAAACCCGCTTCCGCAAGAAGATCGGCGACCTCAAGACGACCATCGCGAACACGAACGACGAACTCGCCCAGCTCAAGGTGGACGTCCAGGGCTTCCTCGCGGAGAACACCCGGCTCACTCTGGAGAACCAGGAACTCCGCGACGTCCTCGGCGGCAACACGACCAACGTCATCCCCCTACGACCCGCACCACACCGCTGACAGGCCCGAGGGACTGAACCCCGCGACGAACCCCGGCAGGGTCCGGGCCTCCGGACGGGTCGGGGCGCGCTGCCGGTTGCTACGCTCCGGTGCGGCCGGGGAGCGCCCGGCGCGATGCCGTGGAGGTGCCGTGATGACGGACAGGTCAGTGGAGTTCAGGCCCGGCACGATCGACACGCGGCCGGTGCGGCGGGCCGCGTTCGCGGCGCTCGTGAGACCCCCGGCGGGGACCTCGACCCTGTTGGTGTCGGACGCGGACACCGGTGAACTCGTCGAGGTGGCAGGTCTCCCGCACCGTCCGGAGCCGGTGCCGTTGGCACTCTCCTGGGACGGCACTCACCTGCTGGTCCGCACGGGGCCAAAGGACCAGCCGGACCGGGACCTGGTGCTGCTCTGCCTCGCGACGAGGGAGCGGCGCGTGTTCGACGCGGACGCGGACGGCCTCGTCCAGCATGCGGCGCTCTCGCCCGACGGCCGGTCGATGGCCGCGCTGGCCGACGAGGACGGCGTCCGGGTGGGCGTCACCGACCTGGCGACGGGCGCGCGGAAGCCGCTGTGGTCGGCCGAGGGCTGGCGGTCGGACGGTGGGGTGGCGTGGTCACCGGACGGCACACTGCTGGCGGTGGCCTTCATCGACGAGGAGGAGGACCGCACCGACACGGTGGTCCTGTCCGTGGCGGACGGGTCGGTCCTCGCCCGCTACGAGGGGCTGGTCATCTTGGGCAGCCCCAACGGCGTGTGGACCGGCGGGCGGGAACTCCTGCTGGTCGAGGAGTTCCCCGAGGAGACCGTCCCGCCGCTGTTCCTGCACGACGTGACCACCGGATCGGTCCGGCGCTTCGACCAGGTGCCCTCCCGGGGCGGCGGGGTGTCCGCGGTGACCGCCGGCAGGCTGGTCCAACACCTGCCCGGCGGCCTGTTCAGCTGCGCGCTCGACCGTAGCGACCCCCGCCCCGTGCTCGGACTCCCCCCGACGTACGGGGTCGAATTCTTCGACGTGAGCGGTACCGGAGCACCGGGACCGGCAACGAGGTCGAGCTCGCCACCAAAGTCCGGCACACCGGCGTCCGGGCCGCCGAGGCACTCCCCCACCACGGCGCAGCCACAGGTGCGATAAGCCCGCGCCGGATCAGCGGCCCGTCACACCGCGGCGGCCGTCCCCCGGTCATCGATAGCCGTCACATCGCCGTACTCCCCGCCGGCCCCGGCACCGACAGGCTCTTCTACCGAGTTCGCCCCGGTGCCGAACGAGCCGGCGACGAGCCCATGCCAGCGCCACCGGTAGAAGACACCCGTCATCGCCGGGAGCAGCAGCGGGCCGCCGGTGGCGGGGCCGGGCAGGGCGGCCCGGTCGAGGGCGGGGCCGACGGCCGGGTAGCACCCTCGTCCACCAGGTACGCACCGACCTGCCCGACCTGCTCCCCCGCCTCGACGCCCTGCGTCTCCGCGGGGCCCGCCGGATCTCCGAAACCCTGCACCTGACCACCGGCAACGGCGCCGTCGCCGCCCACGACGTGTCCGTCCTCACCGGCCTCGGCCCGCTGCGCCGCCTCGGAGGCTTCGAGGGACACCCCGCCTACGGTGCGCCGGAGGCCGGACAGTGGGCGGACACCGACGCCTTGGCCGCTGTCGTCGCCGAGCGCACCGTCTGGATCGAAGCCTCGTTCTCCACGGCCCAGGAAGCGGAGACGATCCCCTGGGCCGAGACCGAGACCGAGTTCCGCTGGGCCGCTGAGCAACGGGAGCCCGCATCCGGCCGACTCCGCCGCCGGGCCAAGCCGGCCACGGAGGCCCTGGAAGCAGACGCCGAGATGGCCGAGCAGGTCGAAGGGCGGCGTCGGATTCCCGGGGAACGGGCGGCCGACCACCTCGACATCAGCTACAGGTGCGACTGACCGTACGTCATCGCCGCAGGCTGGATCGCCCCGGCCGGCTCACACCGCAAGAGTGTCGGGACGGTGCGCACCCTGGAGGTCATGCTCTACCGCACAGGCGAGGGGGTGGAGGGGGCGTGGACCTTGAGGTAGCCCACGGCGTCCGGCTCCAGCCGGCCCTTGAAGAGTTCGGTGCGGGGGTCGTGGCCGACGGCGACGAACAGTCCGGCGGCGGGGTGCTCGCGCGGTTCGCCGGTGAACGTGTCGCGCAGGACGAGGCCGGCGGGCATGCCGTTGTCGGTCTCGCGGAGTTCGGCGACCTCGGTGTCGAAGGCGAGGGAGATCCTGTCGTCGGTCAAGGTCCGGTCCTGCCTGGCCTTGGAGGCCCGCAGGCTGGAGCGGCGGTGGACAATGGTGACGGAGTCGGCGAAGCGGGTGAGGAAGGTGGCCTCCTCCATGGCGGTGTCGCCGCCGCCGACCACGACGATGTCCTTGCCGCGGAAGAGGAAGCCGTCGCAGGTCGCGCACCAGGACACCCGAGGCCGGAGAGTTTGTCCTCGCCCGGGAGGCCGAGTTTGCGGTGGCCGGAGCCGGTGGCGACGATGACCGCCCTGGCGCGGTGGACGGTGCCCCGGAGCCGGTGAGGTCCTCGATGACGCCGGAGAGGTCGACGGAGGCGAGGTCGTCGTCGATCATCTCGGCGCCGAACCTTTACGGCCTGGGCGCGTATGTCCTCGATCAGCTTCGGGCCGTCGACACCGTCGGGGAGGCCGGGGAAGCCGGGGAAGTTCTCCACCTGGGTGGTGGTCAGCGAGCCGCCGACGAATATCGCGCGCTGCCGAACAGCAGCGGCTTGGGCCGGGCGCGGGCGGTGTAGAGGGCGGCGGTGTACCCGGCGGGGGCGGAGCCGATGATGATGACCTCGCGCACGTCGGCGCCGGCCCGGGTGGTATCGGTGACGAGTAGTCAGTTCTCCTGGCCGGTCGCGGTCTTGGCGTCGATCTCGGCGATCAGACCCTCGATCAGCGTCTTGATCTCGTCGCGGATCGGGCGGACGGCTTCGACACCCTGGCCGGCCGGGTCCTCCAGCTCCCAGTCCAGGTACGTCTTGCCGGGGAAGTACGGGCAGGCGTCGCCGCAGCCCATGGTGATCACGTAGTCGGACGCCTGGACGGCCCCGGTGGTGAGCACCTTGGGCGTCCGGTCGGAGATGTCGATGCCGAGCTCCGCCATCGCCGCGACGGCGGAGGGGTTGATCCGGTCGCCCGGGACGGACCCGGCGGAGCGGACCTCGATCCGGTCGCCCGCGAGGTGGCGCAGGAAGCCGGCGGCCAACTGGGAGCGGCCAGCGTTGTGGATGCAGACGAACAGCACGGCGGTGGCGGGGGCGGTCATCGGTGATTGTCCTTCGCTCGGTCAACGGCCGGGGCCGGGGCGCCGGGCCGCAGTGCGGGTCCGGCCGGGGCGGGGCCCTACTGCCAAACATGTCAGCCCGGGCTGGTATCAGGGGTTGCGGCTGTTGGCCGACGGGGGCAGCAGAACCTTCGCCGGCGTCCGCCGCGGCGCGGGGCGGCCTTCGGGGAGGGCTGTTTCGCCACTGTCCGAGGCGTGACCCTGCCGTCCTGAATGAACGGCGCGGGCCGGTGACGGGGCCATCCTGTCACCGGCCCGCGCGGGGGTCTCGACCCGGCGGACCAGAACGCTCAACGCGACCAACTACTCCAGGGCCTCACCCTCGGGCAGCCCGGCAGGCCCGCCCCGCAGCACCGGCGCACAGTCGACCGGCTTCTCCCGGACCTCCTCATCGCCGTCGAGCACCACCGCCCACCGCACCGCCTCGCGGTGCTGCCCCCACCGGTTCACCGTCCGGTCGCGGGCGTCCGGGACCTCGGTACGCCCTCGCGGCAGCACCCGGTCGAGGATCCGCGCTCCACGACCTGGGCCCCGGCGACGATCTCGGCCACGGGGCCACGGCTGGACAGCCGACCGACGCCCCGGCCCACCCCCGGCGGACCGGGGCGGCGGTAGAGATCGGTCAGAGCGAGGAACCGCGTGAACCCCCGGCACGCCCACACGGTGTCGAGGCCCACCACCGCATCCCGCCCTCGGCGCCACCAGCCACCAGCCACCAGCCACCAGCAATCTTGCGAGTCCCGGAAGGATGCCGCTCAACCCACCAGGGCGCTGCGGCGCTCGATCACCACCACGTCCCGCCACACGCCCCGGTGGCGGGCGATCCGCTCCCGGGTCCCGATGACCCGGAAACCCGCCTTCGCGTGCAGAGCCAGGCTCGCGGTGTTCCCCGGGAACACCCCGGACTGGATCGTCCAGATCCCCGCCGACTCGGTCGAGGCGACCAACGCCTCCAGCAGAGCGCCGGCGATGCCGAAACCGCGGAACCCCGGGTGCACGTAGACGGAGTGCTCGACCACCCCCGCGTACACGGGCCGCGCCGAGACCGCACTGACGGCAGCCCAACCCAGCACCTCGCCGGCGAGCCCGAGCGCGACGTGGCGGTGGCCGGGCAGGCGAGCGGCGCCGAACGCCTCCCAGGACGGTGCGGCGGTCTCGAAGGTGGCGTTGCCCTCCTCGATCCCGGCCCGGTAGATCGCCAGGACCTCGTCGGCGTGCCCCGGCGCCATCGGGGCGATGAGAGGGATGACGTGCGGCAACAAGCGCTCCCCGGTCAGCGGTTGAGGTCGAGCAGGGCGGCCATGCCGGCCACCACCGAGGGGGCGACCCTGTAGTAGACCCAGGTGCCACGGCGCTCCGAGGTCAGCAGCCCGGCCTCCCGCAGCTTCTTCAGGTGGTGGGACACGGTCGGCCGGGAGACCCCGACGTCCTGGATGTCGCACACGCACGCCTCCCCTCCCGGGTGCGAGGCGACCCTGGAGAACAGCCGCAGCCGCACCGGGTCGCCGAGCGCCTTGAACATCGCCGCCATCCGTACCGAGTCCTCCGCCGAGAGCTCGGCCGAGGTCAGCGGCGGGCAGCACGGCACCACGTCCGGCTCGGCCAGCGGCAGCTCAACACTCAGATTCGACATACGTCTATGTTGACATCCGTCTAATCCCGGCGGCAAGGTCGGAGACGCCACCACATCGATAATCGTCGAATCAAGAGGGTGGGGGCGGCCCGGCGCCGCCCACCCGACGCGCAGGGAAGACAAGCCGCCATGACCTCCGACACCGGCTTGCCCGTCCTCGTCATCGGCGCCGGCTGGCCGGACCTGGAGGAGGAGCAGCGGGGCCTGCTGTCGGCGGTCGGCATCGAGGAGGACGCCGAGCTGGTGGCCGCGAAGGCCGCCGCTGAAGCGAAGCCGACGGTGTCCCGCATCGACCGGTTCGCCCAGGGCCTGACCGCGCTGGCGGCCTTCGCCCAGGAGCACGGCCACCCGCGGGTGCCCCGCCCGCACAAGCAGGCCCTGGAGAATGTAGAAGCCGGGCCCGGGGGTGAGGACGCCGTTTCCGTGTCGCACTTCGCCCTCGGCACCCGGCTCAACAACCAGAAGGCACGCCGGGCCAAGCTGACCCTGGGGCAGCTCGCGCAGCTCGCCGAACACGGGGTGGAGTGGGCGTAGGTACAGCGGCGGGGTAGTGGTCGGCACCTCGCCGGGCGGGAAGTCGCCGGCCGGTTCCGCCCGCGCGCGGGTCGGCCGGTGGCTTCCCGTATTCACTCACGGTCACGAGGGAGGGTGCCTGCCTCCGCAGCCGGGAACAGACCCGGTATGCGTCTCGGCGCTCTGCTGCGGGCCGGGTTACGGTGGACTTGATCACGGTGCGGCGCTCCTTCCCGCTATGGGGCCGCAGTGGTGATGGGAGCTGGGTATGGACGGTCTGGGCGGCGGATCGGCTTTCTCCGGGGGGTGTGCGTTCGCGGGTCGCGAACGTGAGATGCGGGAGTTGCTGGGCGCGGTGGGCGCGGGGCGTCCGGCGGTGGTCCTGGTGGAGGGGGAGGCGGGGGTCGGCAAGTCGCGGCTGGTCGCGGAGGCGTCGGCGGTGCTGCGTGCGCAGGGGCTGCGGGTGCTGGCGGGCGGGTGCCATCCGCTGCGGGAGCCGCTGGCGTACGGGCCGGCACCGGCGAGGGCGATGACGAGGGCGGTCTCGCCGCGCTGCCGGACGCCGGCGGCGTAGCGGGTGTAGGCCTCGTTGTCGGTGGCGGGGCCTCGGTTCGGGCTGAGGATGGCCGCGCAGTCGCTGGTGTCGGTGCCGGTCCACCGCGGCTCCACCCCGAGCGCCGCCCAGTCCGGCTCCGCCGGCTGGGGTTCTTCGCGGATTTGTCCGCTCGGACCGTCGAGTTCACGCTCATCACGAGGGGAGCGGTCGGCTTGGGCTGCCGGGGCTCGCGGGCGATGTGTATGGGGACCAGGCCGACGGCTTCGGGCGTGCTCATGGGGAACACGGTATCGGCACGGGCACGGTGCAGGTAGGCGCGGCGGGTGCCAGGCCGGGACTGGCCTCTGCCTGGCGGTGCCGCCCGAGTCCGGGGCGCTTACAGGGTGGTTGGGCCGTGCTGCGCCGACAGGTTGACGACGCGGGTACCGGCCGGGGCTTGGTTGACGACGGCACGATGCTCGGTGGGGCCGGCGGTCAGGACCACCAGCCCGGCCAGCTCGTCCCGCCCGCGCGGTGGGCGGCCGGACGGAGAACGGCGTACGGCCGGCCGGCGGCGTACACCGGGAGGCCGCCGGCCCACCGGGGTTCCGTGATTTCTTCGTGGCCCAGGCGTGCGGGCCAGCCGCTGTCGGCCCGGACCCACCGGGCGGCTGCGGCCTCCAGCCGGAAGCGCCGCCCCATCGGCATGACGGCCCGCCAGTCCTGTCCTGTCCTCGGTTCGCCCCACCCCTGTTGGCGTCGCTGGCGCCGCCGCTGCTCCGCGGCAGCCTGCTTCTCCTGGTGCTCGTAGTCGGCTGCGGCATGGATCTGTGCCTGCTCGACGTAGCGCGGTGCGGTCCACAGCACCCGGTGGTCATCGTTGTCGGCGGGCAGCCGGTGAGGGACGATCCGGTCGCCGAGCACCCAGGTGGCTGCGTAGGTGAGACCTGGCTCCGGCCCGACTTCTGTGGAGCTGTGCAGCGCGCGCGGGACCACTCGCCGGCAGACCGCTGACCAGCTGTCCTCGGCGGGTCGGACACCCCGGTGCACCCGGCCCCGGTCCGAACCGCAGAAGTTGAGCCAGAGCCAGAGCCCGGGTTTCGACAGCGGCAACGCGACCGGGTGCGTCGTCACAGGGTGAGACGGCCCTTGTCGTCGGGGGCCGGGGCACGGTGGCGTTCGTCCCCATCGGGTTCATGCGGCCGCGTCGGCGAGGGCTTGGAGCAGACGCTGAGGGTCTTCGGCGAGTCGGTTGCAGACGTAAAGCCACCACTCCGTGCCGAAGACGACGTACTCGCGGGTGGGGTGGCCGCGCTCGGCCATGGCGTCGAGACGGTCGGGCCCGAGGCCGAGGAGGGTTTCGAACTCCCAGGCGGCGCAGTCCTGGTTCCTCCCCCCGACGTAGCGGTCGATGCGGCCGATCAGATCCCAGTCGTGGGTGGCGAAGGAGCACAGGTGGCCCGAGTCGGCCAGCTGCTCCGCGTACGTCAGGTACGCGGCGGTCAGAGCCGGGGCGTCCCGCCGGTGGGCGATGCTCTCGGGTTCGAGGAAGGCGCCCTTGACCAGGCGGATGCGACCGGGACGGGTGAGCAGGTCCGGTAGATCGTCCGCGGTACGGTGCAAGCGCGCCTGGACGGTGATGCCGACGTGGTCGAACCGCTCGCACAGCGTACGGTGCAGGGCCAGCACCGCATCGGTGCGGTCGGAGCCTTCGGCCGAGATCATCATCTCCCGCCCGGTGGCGGCAGTGGCCTGAGCGATGCGGGAGGCGTTGGCCAGGGCGAGCTCCGCGTCGACGGCGAGGCCGATGTGGGACAGGTCGAGGGAGATCGAGCACTCGGGCGGCAGAAGCCGGGCCGCGGCGAGGAACGTGTCGGTCTCTTCGACGGCCCGCTGCGGGTCGCGGCAGCTCTCGCCCATGTATTCGACGTTCACGCGGTGGCCGGCGGCCAGGATCTGCTGCGCGCGGTCCAGGGCCTCGGGGAGGGTTTCGCCGGCCACGTACCGCCGGGCGACCTTGCGGGCCAGGGGGCCCAGAACGGGATCGCCGGGGATGCGCCACTTCAGCTCCTCGTCGAGCGCCAGTGTGCGCAGGACCTGGGCCGTCTGTGAGGAGAGGACGGCGTCGGCGGTCTGCGTGTGCGTGGTCATCTGGGTGCCTAGCTGTTCGTGCGGTCGGGAAGCGTCTGCGAGCCTTCCAGGAGGTGGCATCGGCTGGGAGTGGCAGAAACGACGGATAGGCTGAAGTTCCTGCCATCGTCGTGAGAGGAGATCGGGAGCCGGTGCTTCGCGATGTCGCCGTCCTGGCCCTCCCGGGCGCCCACGCCTTCGAGCTGGGTGTGTTCTGCGAAGTCTTCGGTATCGACCGCAGCGACGATGCGCTGCCCGTCTATGACTTCGCCCTTGTCTCAGGAACCGGCGGCAGCGTGCCGATGCGGCACGGCTTCGAAGTGCGGACCCGGCACGGCCTGGAGCGGCTGGCCTCGGCGGACCTCGTCTGCATCCCGGCCTACGATCTGCAGGTGCGGCAGCCGGACCATCTGGCCGAGGAACTACGGGCCGCCGTCGAGCGTGGCGCCCGCGTCCTGAGCATCTGCACCGGGGCTTTCCTGCTCGGCGAGGCCGACCTGCTGGACGGGCGGCGCTGCACCACCCACTGGCGGTACACCGACGAACTCGCCCGCCGCCACCCGCGCGCCCGGGTCGAGTCGGATGTGCTCTACATCGACGAGGACCCGGTCATCACCGGCGCGGGCACCGCCGCCGGCGTCGACACCTGCCTCCACCTGATCCGCAAGGAACACGGCAGCGCCGTCGCCAACGCGATCGCCCGCCGCATGGTCGCGCCCCCGCACCGCGACGGCGGCCAGCGCCAGTACCGCGAACGCCCCCTCCCTCGGCACGGGACCGGTTCCCTCGCCCCCGTCCTGGCCTGGATCGAAGCCAACCTCGACCAGGACCTGACCGTCGACGCAATGGCCCGCCACGCCCATCTCTCCCCGCGGACCTTCGCCCGACGCTTCCGGCAGGAGACCGGGACCACCCCATTGCAATGGCTCACCGGGCAACGCGTCCTGCTCGCTCAGCATCACCTGGAGACGACGGACGAACCAGTTGCCGCGATCGCCCACCGCACGGGTTTCGGCAGCATCGACACCCTCCGCCACCACTTCGCCCGGCGCCTCGGCACAACGCCGCAGGCCTACCGGCGTACCTTCGGAGCCCCGCCCACCAGCGGATGACCCGACCGGGTCGACAGCTCCGCAGGGCCACGCGATGCTGTCGGTTCCCGGGCTCCGGCTCGACTTCTGTGGAGCTGTGCGGCGCGCGCGGGACCGCTCGCCGGCAGACCGCCGACCAGCCGTCCTCGGCGGGTCGGACACCCTAGTGCACCCGGCCCCGGTCCGAACCACCGAAGTCGAGCCAGAGCCGGGGGTGAAGGGTGCGGCGCGCGGTTGACGGGTGAACTCTGCGGGACGGCGGTTGACGAGCGCGGGGCGCGGCGCGGCCTCCTGCCCTGCCCCGCCTTGCCTTGCCCTGCCCTGGCAAGGTGGGGCGGGGTGACGTCCGGTCAGGTTCCGGCGGGTCCCGGGGCGGGTGGCAGGGCGGCGTAGAAGGCCCGGTAGGCCGTCATGAGGGCGACGAAGCGGTCGTCGGGCAGCGCGCAGATGCCCTCGACGGAGCCCGCCATCAGCGGGTCGAGGACCGCCAGCGCACCCGGCCCCGGTACCGGCCCCGGGGCCGGCTCCGGGGTGGGCGCCGGGTGGCCGGCGGACGGACCGGTGCCCGTGGGGGCGGGCCGGTCGGCGGGGGCCGCGCCGGCGGCGCGGGCACCGGGGATCCTCGGCTTCGCACGAGCGGCGGACGGGCCGGTGCCAGCGGGCCCGGCGTGGGCGGCGCTTGCCGTCCGGTCGGCACAGGGTGCGTTGCCGGTGTCGGTGAAGGCGGGTGCGGCGCCGACGAACAGGGCGATGCGGCCGTCGTCGTCGCGGTGGACGATCAGCGCGTATCCGAGCCATTCGACCAGGTAGAGGCCCCGTTCGGGCACGCCGGGCGTGCCCTCGCCGAGCTTCGCGGCCAGGTCCGCCTCCTCCATCGGGCCGTGGGCGAGCAGGCGGACGGCGGCCTGCTGGAACCAGGTGCCCCGCCAGTGCCGGTGCAGGAACAGGCGGGCCCGGGTGGGTTCGCTGCGGCGCAGGTCGGCGAGGGTGGCGCCGGCGGGGGTCACGGCCCAGGCGCCGCGGCCGGGTTCGAGGAGTCCGGCCTGGGCGAGGAAGCCGGGCGCGCCGGCGACGGTGCTCTCCGACAGGTTCAGCCGCCGGGCGATGTCCGCCGCCGCAACGGGCCTGCGGTCGGGGCCGCCGAGGTCGGCGGTCACCTCGATCATGGTGAGCTGGCGGCGCGGACCCATCCGCTCGGTCGGCATGATCCGCGGGTGCGCGGTTCCGGAGACGCTCACCGGACACCCCCGGTGGCGGGGCGGGCGGCCCGGGCCCGCCCGGGCAGGGAGCGGCGCGGGGCGGGATGCGTCGTACGGAAGGACAAGAACATGATGGGACCCTCAGATGTGTTCGCTGCCATGGCTGTTCACTGAGCGGCCGGTTGCGGCGCGGCGCAGGCGATTTCCTGGACGCGGCGCGTGGGCCCTCAGAGCTGGCGTGCCGTCGAGTGCCACTGGAGAGCCTCGCGAGTACTCCGGTGGCGCCCGCACCTGTGTGCGGGTGACGGTGCGCGGGTGCGGTGGATCGCGCGGATCCTCAGCTGTCCGTTCGATCGGCGCCCGGCCGGGAACCGGCGCGAACCGCGTGCGCACCGCGCTCGCCAACCTGGGCCGCGCGGGCGTCGTCGAGAACACCGGGCGCGCCCTCTACCGCCTGACCGACAAGCCGGAGGGCGGTCCAGGCGGTGGTCACGCGGTCGAACGACCGGTAGACGCGCTGGCAGAACGCGTTGCGCGCCCACGGGTCGTCCCGGTCGACCCCCGGGACGTTGAGCCAGGCCCGCGCGGTGGGGCGGAGCTGGTCGAGCAGGACCCGGCAGGCGTCGGCCAGGTTCGCGCTCGCGTGGTAGTGCAGTGCCAACAGCACGCCCACCAGCACGGTGCGGACAGGCAGGCCGTCAGGGCCGGGCCGGCCTGCCAGCTCTGCGTCGATCAGATCGAGCGCGCCGGAGCGGCGGAGCAGGAAGTCGACCTGGCCGACTTTGGAGTCCGGGATCTCGGCGGGTGCGTCGGTGACCGGCCGTGGTCGACGCCGCCGGGCCTTCTCCGCATCCCGCTACGTGCGGGGAACGGTCATGCCGTCCTGCCGCGCAGGAGCCGGGCCGCGGTGGCGTCGTCGAGCGGCGGGACGACTGGAAGCGGGCGAGCGAGGCGGCGGAGGCGAGCCCGGCGGCCCTGGCGATCAGGTCGTGGTCGATGCGCTCGCACATCAGCTCCACGATCCAGCCGGCCCGAAGTCGGCCGACCGACAGGGGCGGCAGGCCGTCGGTGGGCTGGTGAAGGTGAGACCAGGAACCGATGAGGTTCTTCGCGTAGGACTTCGTGCGCCGCGGCCGGAACAGGTAGCGGCCGCCGGCCTCCTCGGCGAGGTCGGCCAGGACCTCCCACTGGGCGCGGGCGGCCACCGGCGAGCGCTCGATGCCCGTGTAGACCAGCGGATGCCCGCGGCCGGGCCGTCGAAGGTCCAGACCCCTGGTGGCGGCCACCTCCCTGGGCATCAGCCCGTAGCCGGCACCGAGCCCCAGCAGGGCGAGCGCGTCGGTCCGCTGCTGTCCGCGCAGGCGCAAGGCCCAGTCCCGAAGTCCGGCTAACTCGTCGCTGCTGTAGGGCTTGTGCGGGTTGGCGGGCGCGTGAAGCTTGGGCGGGACGGGCTCGCCCCGGTCCGTCCACGCCAGTGCGTCCCGCACACGCCGCAGCCAGGTGCGGTAGGTCTGCACCGACGTCGGCGCGAGAACGCCCGCCCGGGATAGCACGAATGCGTCGATGACCTCGCCCCGCAGCCAGGTGTCCGGATCTCGCGGCAGTCCGGTCTCCTCGGCCCACAACGCCAGGCCGGCTGTGGCGTGCAGGAGCCGCTCGACGTCGTAGGGCACCGCGATGACCGTTGCCGAGACGACCGACCGTACGAGCGGTGCGACGTCCTCCCAGGTGGAGGGTGCCTGAGGGGGACGGTAGCGGGTGATCTTCGCGGACGTGTCCGGATCAAGGGTCACGGTCCACGAATACCGGCTAGTCAAGCAGCCGTCAGGGGATTGATCCACTTCAACGGAGAGGATGGTGTGAGCATGGTTGGCGGAAGCGCCCGCGTGCGCCCCCCACGGGAGATGACCGACGATCCGGAAGCCTGGCCTCGTCTGGCCAGCGACGACACCGCGGCTGAGGCCGTGCGGATCATCTCCGGCCGCCTCGCCGACGCCCTTGCCGCCCAGGGGCTGAGCCTTCGCCAGACCGCTGCCGGCTCGGTGGTGAACCGGCAGGCGATCGCGGACCTGCTGGCTGGCCGGTCCTGGCCGGACATCGCCACCGTCGCCCGCCTGGAGGACTTCCTGGATGCTCCGCTGTACCCGCACCGCGTTGAGAGGCGCATCGCGCATGGTGAACGGCCTTCCCGCCACCGGTGACTCGGTTCCCCGGGAACGACGAAATAGGCCACGCACCCCCCGAGGTCAGCGACCTTGCTCTAACCTCGGTAGTGCGTGAAGCAGTTGATGGGCCCACGTAATGGTTCCGAAGCGGCTACTACCTCCACGGAACCGGTTCCCTCCTCCCTGCCAGGGGAGGAGGGAACACCTCCAGATATCGGCGCGTCGTTAAGCGGCCCCCTCCGCCTGCGGCTCCTCGGCGCGGGCGATCGCGAACACGCCGACCGGACCTTCGACGGCTTTGCCCTGCAGCGCGAGCCGCTTGCACATCGAGCGGACTGTCTCCTGAGGCGCCCGGCCCTCTTTGCCGGACGCCGGGCGCCCGATGGCCTCGGTGATCTCCCGCACCCGCATAGGCCGTCCCGCGGTGACCAGAACCCTGAGGACGGCTTGCATGACCTCGCCGGACTGGGCACCCCGACGCCCGGTGGAACGGCGCGGCGGAGCCGGTTCGGATGGTGGTACCGGCGAGGATTCCTCTGCGACGCCGGGGCCAGTTCCTGCGGCGGCCGTCGGTCCCGGCTCTGCCGGGTTCTCCTGCGGTAGGTCGACCGTAAGCTCGGCCAGAACGACGGCCAGCTGATCCCGGGTGCCGCTGACGCGGGCCAGCTCCGCCCTCAGCGCGGCGAACTCGTCCTCCAGCGCTGCCTGCCGCAGCTGCAGTTCCTCGGCCTTGGCGGTGTAGAAACCCATGGCGATCCGCAGTCCCGGAGCCGCAACAGTCTCATCCGCGCCCACGGCTCCCGCTCGCCCTCCCCAGACATCCAACACTCGCCTACCGCAGACATCGTAGGGAATGCCAGGCGTGCCACACAGCCAAACAGCCAACCACATCTGGCACTTGGATTCGAGTTGTTGGCGGTGTGAAGCAGGCCCTGGCCAAAGGCCTGTTGGCGGGCGACTTCTACGACACCGTCGCCCTGCTGGACGGCCGGACCGCGCTCGCGGTCGGCGACGTGTCGGGCCACGGGGTGCAGCCTGGCCTGCTGGCCGCCTGGACCAAGTGCGCGATGCTGGCGGTGCTCCGAATGGGGGGCACCGCGTAGCAGGCGGCACGGGCGGCGTGGTCCTCGCTGCTGGACGAGGAGGAGCGGTTCGCCACCGCGGTCGCCGTCCTGCTGGACCCGGCGACGGGCTCGGTCGAGTGGGTCAACGCGGGCCACGAGCCGCCCGTCCTGCGCCGGGCTGGCGCCGCGCTCGACGAACTGCACGTGACGGGCCCCCTGGTGTGCTCGCTGACCACGTACTCCTGCGGCGCCTGGGAGACCGGCCGGACCATGCTGGGGCCGGGCGATCTCCTGGTCTGCCACACCGACGGGCTCAGCGAGGCGCGCAACGGCGACGGCGACCTGCTCGGCGGTGATGCGGTCCGCCGGGTCCTGCGGGAGCTGCCCCGGCCGACGCCGCAGGAGGCGGTGCGCGCCCTGCACCTCGCCGCCGATCGCCACGACACCGACTGGACGCGCGACGACATCACGATCCTGGCGGCGGCCCTGACCCCGTGACCGCGGTGGAGCCTGTGCACCGGCCCGCGCCCGACGGCGCGGGCCGCTGCCGTCCGCGGTGCGACGACTCCGGACGGGCGGACAGGCCGACAAGCGGACCGATGGACGGCTGGCCGGCAGTGGCGTCGTACGAGGATTCCGACCGGGTTTCCGGGTGGAGCGACGAGTTCTCGGCGCCGTGCCGGTCTTATTCCCGAAGCATCCGAACCCGAGTACCAAGCGGCACGTCGCATGAAGATCGTGATCGGTGAGTTCATCAGCCTGGACGGCGTCGTGCAGGCCCCGGCGGTCCCGGCGAGGACACCGACGGTGGGTTCGCGCATGGCGGCTGGTCGTACCCGTTCTTCGACCCGGAGGTGATGGGCGCGGCGCTGGGCGAGTCGATGGCCGCGACCGAGGCGCTGCTGTTTGGCCGCCGCACCTGGCAGGTGATGGCCGGAGCCTAGCCCGGCCGGGCCGGCGACCCGTTCGCCGACCAGATGAACACCTTCCCGAAGTACGTGGTCTCCGACACCCCGTCGGAGGCCGACCTGACCTGGAACACCGAGCTCGTCCGGGGGGCCGGGGCCGTCGCCGCGATCCGCAAGCTGCGCGAGGCGGAGGGCGGCCGGCTGACCGAGATGGGCAGCCCCACCCTCGTCCGCACCCTCCTGCGCGAGGGCCTCGTCGACGAACTCCAGCTCATGGTCATGCCCGTGCTCCTCGGCGGTGGGAAGCGGCTCTACCCCGACGACGGGGTGCTGCGGACGCTGGGGCTGGTCTCCACGGTCCGGGGCGGTACGGGGGTCCAGGTGAACACCTACCGGCCGGCCGCCGGGGCGTAGCCCGGCGGGGCCTCCCGGGCCGGACCGCACGTCGCCCCCCGCCGAAC
>NZ_JBHXKE010000167.1:16158-21439 GCF_042722765.1 Kitasatospora sp. NPDC058406 | reverse complement strand
GTTGGTCTCCTGGATCTTCTTCCACGACGTCGGCTCCGGCGGCACGTCCGCCGCGCCGGACGCCGGTGCGGTCGCCGACGGGGCGGTCGCCGACGGGGCACCGAACGACGGAGCCGGCGACGCGACGCCCGCCGCGACGCCCGACGAGCCGACCGCCGGCTTCCCGACGGTGAACAGCCAGGTGTTGAACAGCCCCCCGAGCGGCTTGCCGGAGATCCGCTCCGCGTACGCCTGGAACTGCTGGACGGTGGCGTTGCCGTACTTGCGCTCGGTCGGCCAGCCCTTCAGGATCCGGAAGAACTTGTCGTCCCCGACGGTGTTGCGCAGCGCCTGGACGGCCAGCGCCCCCCGGTCGTAGACGGCGGCGGCGAACTGGTGGTCCGCGCCCGGGTCCCCCGGCTTGACGGTCCAGAAGGCGTTGTCGGCCGGGTAGAAGGCGTAGACGTAGTCGGCCAGCTCCTGGGCGGTGCCCTCGTTCTCGTGCTCGGACCAGAGCCACTGCGAGTACCGGGCGAAGCCCTCGTTGAGCCAGATGTCGCTCCAGCGCTGGACGGAGACGCTGTCGCCGTACCACTGGTGCGCCAGCTCGTGGACCACCACGCCGGTGTTGGCGCCGCGCGCGAACTGGGCGGGGCTGTAGAAGATCTGGGTCTGGGTCTCCAGCGCGTACCCGGTGCGCACGTTGGGCACGTAGCCGCCGAGCGAGCCGAAGGGGTAGGGGCCGAAGTACCCGCTCAGCCAGTCGGCGATCTCGCCGGTCCGCTCGACGCTGGCCCGCGCGGCGCCGTCGTTCTCGCCGAGGTCCTTGCTGTAGGCGGTGGTGACGGGGAGTCCGCCCGCCGTGGTGTCGGTGTAGAGGTCGAACCTGCCGATCGCCAGCGTGGCCAGGTAGGTGGCCTGCGGCTTGGGCTGCCGCCAGTTGTAGCGGGTCCAGCCGGCCCGCGAGCTCTGGGTCAGCGTGCCGTTGCTGATCGCCTGGGTGCCGTCGGGGACCAGGACGGAGACGTCGAAGCTGGCCTTGTCGGTGGGGTGGTCGTTGCTCGGGTACCACCAGGCCGAACCCTCGGGCTCGTTGGCGACGACGCCGCCGTCGGGGGTGCGGATCCAGGCGGAGTAGCCGCCGCGCTCGACCTCGCCGGGCTTGTCGGCGTACCGGACCACCACGGTGATCCGGCTGCCCCTGGCGATCGTCCGGGCGGGGGTGATCTCCAGTTCCTGGTCACCGGTGGCGGCGAACCTGGCGGGGCGCCCGTTGACCAGCACCTCGTTCACCTTGAGCACGAAGTCCAGGTTGAACCGGGTGAGGTCCTGGGTGGCGGTGGCGAGGAGGGTGGCGGTGCCCTCCAGCTCGTCGGTGACGGGCTGGTACTTGAGGCGGATGTCGTAGTGCGAGACGTCGTAGCCGCCGTTGCCGGCGTTCGGGTAGTAGGAGTCTCCGATGCCGGCCGCGCCTTGGCCGGCCTGGGCGGCGGAGGCGGGGACGGACAGGAGCAGGGCGAGCGCGCCGGCAGCGGCAGAGACGATCAGCCTCTTGCGCACAGGGGTCCTCCACAGGATCGCTGGGACAACGGGTCGCAACGATCCTTGTCCCGGCGGACCTCGTCTCACGCCTTGGAGATGAAATGTTCATGAGAAGAAACAGGCCGACATCACCGTGCCGCGCCCGTGCCACGTCCGGCCGGGTGCGGCCTCCGCCGCGCCCGGACCCTCACGCCCCCAGCGCCACCGGCGCCCGTACCAGCGAGCCGTACTCCGTCCACGACCCGTCGTAGTTCTTGACGTGCGGGTACCCCAGCAGCTCGGTCAGCGCGAACCAGGTGTGGGCCGAGCGCTCGCCGATCCGGCAGTAGGCGATCACCTCACGCTCGGACTCGACGCCCTGCACGCCGTAGAGCGCGCGCAGTTCCTCCGCCGACCGGAAGGTGCCGTCCTCGTTGGCCGCCTGCGACCACGGGATGTTCACCGCACCGGGGATGTGCCCGGGCACCTGCGCCTGTTCCTGCGGCAGGTGCGGCGGCGCCAGCGCCTCGCCGCGGTACTCGGCGGGCGAGCGGACGTCCACCAGCACCGCGTCCGTACCGGGCTTGGCGAACACCTCGGCCTTGGCGAGCACCTCGTCCCGCAGCGCCCGGACCTCGGGGTGCTCGGGTTCGGTCATCCGGTACCCGCTGTGCTGGTAGTCCATGACCTCCCGGGTGAGCGGGCGCGCCTCCAGCTCCCACTTCTTGCGCCCGCCGTCCAGCAGCCGCACCGGCCCGAAGCCGCGCAGCCGCATCAGCCAGTAGGCGTACGCGGCGAACCAGTTGTTCCGGCCGCCGTAGAGCACCACGGTCGTGTCGTCCTCGACCCCGGCGGCGCGCAGCAGGTGCTGGAGGCCGGTGCGGTCGATGTAGTCGCGGCCGACCGGACTGTGCAGGTCGGTGGCCCAGTTCCAGCCGACCGCGCCGGGGATGTGGCCCTGCTCGTACGCCCCGGTGCTCTCGTCCACCTCGACGACGCGGAGCGTGCCGTCGGTCAGGTGACGCGCCAGCCACTCCGTGTCGACCAGCGTCTCGGGGTGTGCGTAGCCGTTGCCGGTCATCGACGCCCTCCTTCACTCGGACGGACCCTTCGAACCTACGTCCGCGCCCGCGCCCCGGCCACCCGCCGGCCCAGCACCCGCCGCTACGCCGGGGTGCCGGCCGGGCGCGCCACGTAGTAGAGGTTGAGCACGTCGCCCTCGACCCGCCGGGTGTCCACCGTGCCGAACCCGGCCTCCGCCAGCATCCGCCGGGCGGCCTGCTCGCCCCAGACCGTGCCCAGCCCGGCGCCGCCCTCGCCGAGCGAGACCGTCATGCAGTAGAAGACCGAGAAGGCGTACAGCGCGGGGCCCAGCGGGTGGTCGAGGTTCTCCTCCAGCCGGCTGCTCGCCGCGATGTCGCCCATCAGGAAGACGCCGTCGGGCCGCAGCGCTCCCGCGACGGCGCTCAGGGTGGGGGCCGGCCGGGCCAGGTCGTGGATCACGTCGAACGCGGTGACCAGGTCGTACGCGCCGGTGAGCCGGGCGGAGTCGGCGAGCACGAAGCGGGCGTTGTCCAGGCCCTGCGCGGCGGCCTCGGCCTCGGCCGCCCCGATGCCCTTCTCGGAGATGTCCACGCCGGTGAACCGGCTCGCCGGGAAGGCCTTCGCCAGGACGTTGACGGCGTGGCCCTGTCCGGTGCCGATGTCGACCGCGTCGATGCCGGCCCGCAGCCGCTCGGTCAGGCCGGGCACCAGGGGCACGACCCCGTCCACCAGCACCCGGTCGTAGACCGCGGCGGTCTCCTCGCCCTGGAGGGCCTGGAACCGCGGGTACGCCGAGTAGGGCAGGCCCCCGCCCTCGCGGAACGCCGTGACGACCCGCTGCTCCACCTCGCCCATCAGCGCGAGGTACTGCATCATGCCCGCCGCGTTGTCCGGCCCGGCCGCCCGGGTCAGCGAGGCGGCGTGCTCCGGCGGCAGCCGGTAGCGACCGTGCTCGGGGCCGGGCTCGGGCCCGGGCTCGTACTCCACGAAGCCGCCGACGGCCATGCCGCCGAGCCACTCCCGGACGTAGCGCTCGTCCAGCCCGGCTGCGGCGGCGATCTCCCCGCTGGTCGACGGGGCGAGGCCGGCCATCGTGTCGAAGAGCCCGGTCTGGTGGCCGACGCTGGCCATGATCCCCAGGCAGGCGTCGTTCAGCACCTGCACCACGCGACCCGCGAACCGCTCCTGCCTCGCCGGGTCCGGCTCCCGTGCGGACATCGTTCCTCCTGCACAACTCGGGACGTGCGCGAACCCTCCCCTCGTCACGCTACGCCGCCCCGGGCTACCGTGCGGGCCAGGGCACCTCCGGCCGCCGCTCGTAGGCGTACCCGGCGGCGTCCCAGCGCGCGCCCTCCTCGGCGAGGCGCCGCTTGAACCCGTCCCAGTCGAGGGCGGCCTTCGGCGACCAGCCCAGCTCGGCCAGCGCGGGCAGCCGGGGCAGCAGCATCAGGTCCAGTTCGTAGGGGGTGTCCAGGGTCTCGGTCCAGAGCGGTGCCTCGATCCCGATCACCGACCCGGCCGGCAGCTTGAGCACGTTGTCCGGATCCCAGGTGTAGGCGTGCCGGGCGTCGATCGTGCCGGCCCAGACCAGCCCGAGCGGGTAGGACTTCTCGTACTTCATGTCCAGGTAGCTGCGGCCGGACGGCGACATGATCACCTTGGCGCCCCGCTCGGCGGCCTGCCCGAGCTCGAGGTCGCGCCCGCCGCGGCCGTCCCAGTACTGCAGCACCCCGACCCCGGCCGGCGCGGCCTGGTTCCAGCCCACCGGCGTCTTGCCCGCGGCCAGCACCTGGGCGTTCACCTGCTGCACGAACCCCGCGTACTCCTCCGAGGAGATCGTCTTCACCTCGTCGCCGCCGATGTGCAGGTACGGGCCGGGGGTGAGCCGGGCCACCTCGGCGATCACCTCCCGGGTGAACGCGAAGACGGCGTCGCCGGTCGGGCAGAGCGTCGAGAAGCCGACCTCGATCCCGGTGTACGGCCAGGGCCGGGCGCTGCGGGTGCAGTCGAGCTCCGGGTAGGAGGCGAGGACGGCGTTGCTGTGGCCGGGCAGGTCGATCTCGGGGACGACGGTCAGGTAGCGCTCCTGCGCGTACCGGACGATCTCCTGGTAGTCGGCCGCCGTGTAGAAGCCGCCGGGGGTGCCGTCCACCTCGCTCACCGCACCGACCCGGGTGAGTTCGGGCCGGGACGGGATCTCGATCCGCCAGCCCTGGTCGTCGGTCAGGTGCAGGTGAAGGTGGTTGACCTTGTACAGGGCCAGCCGGTCGATGAACCCCTTGACCTCGGCGGGGGTGAAGAAGTGCCGCGCCACGTCGAGCATCGCGCCCCGGTAGGCGTAGCGGGGGCGGTCCTCGACGGTGACCGGCGCGACCGTCCACTCGGTGCCGTCAGCCGCCTTCGCCGGGCCCTCGATCTGCGGCGGGAGCAGCTGCCGCAGTGTCTGGGTGCCCCGGTAGAGGCCCTCGGGGGTGCGGGCGGAGATCCGGACGCCGGTGGCGTCGGAGGTCAGCCGGTAGCCCTCGGCGCCGGTCTCGGCGGGGAGGGCGGGGTCGAGCAGCAGGCCGATGCCGTCGGCCGCCGCGTCGCCGTCGGCCACCACCTCGACCGGCAGGCCGGTCGGGCGGCGCAGCGCCTCGGCGAGCTGCCCGGCGATCCGCCGCACCTCCTGCGCCTGCTGCGCCGGGGCGTGCGCGCCCGTGGCGGTGCCGGCCGCGGGGCGGGCGGTGAGGCGGGT
>NZ_JBHXKE010000167.1:0-16148 GCF_042722765.1 Kitasatospora sp. NPDC058406 | reverse complement strand
GTTTTCGCGCCCGCCCGCGCTCAGCGGCGGGCGCAGCTGCCGCCGGGTGTGGGGGCCCGGGGCGAGGCGCTCGGGGGTGCGGGCGGTGAGCCGGTAGCCGGGCCCGGAGCCGGTGGTGGCGGAGAGCGGCGCCGGGACGATCCGGTCGGCGGTGCGCGGCCCCGCCGGGGCGGCGGCCGGGGCGGCGCCTCCGCCGGACCCGGCGTCCCCGCCGCCGGCCGCCCGCTGCACGCCGAAGCCGACGGCCGCGAGGAGCAGCACGGCTGCGAGGACGAACACTCCGCGGGCCCGGGCGGGGAGCCCGGCTGTTCGAATCGGCACGGTCGCTCCCGGTGTCGTCGCGCAGTCGACCGGCCCGCGTTCACGGCCGGTTCACCGGAATGGTCTCAACCAATTCCCCGCTTGTCCCGCGCTTCGTACGAATTCGCCGTGCGGAGGCGCGGCGGCCCGGACGGCTCCGCTACGAGAACAGCACCGAGCGGACGTGGAGGCGCCGCCCGGCCGAGCCACCCGGCTTCAGCGTGTAGTAGACGTCGCCCCCGCACCCGAATTCCAGGAAGACGACGGAGGTCCCGCCGGTCCGGTTGACGGGAGCGAAGGCCGGGTCGGCCTCGGTGGCCCCCGGGAGGTCGATGCACGTCTCGCTCGCCGGATCGACGAGCTCGCCACGCTGCCCGGACCCGCCGTCCAGATAGGTGTAGCGGAAGACGCCGTCGGCGGCGTTGGCGGAGACCGGGACGGCGAGGACGAGAGCGACGGCGCTGGTGGCGGCGAGCACGGCGTTGCGGAGACGCATGGCGGGTGGCCCTTTCAGGGCGGTACCGGGTGGTACCTGGGTAATTGATGCGAGTTCACCCTAGAGGCCCAAAAATCGGTGAAACGATTCTGCTAATCCATCCTTTCGGGTGGTTTAGCACCATTTCCCGCTACCTTCCGTCACCGCACGGCCGTCGTCGGCGCCGCCGCCGCCCCGTTTTACCCCGGCGGCGCGGTGAAGCGGTACCCCGAGTCGATCAGCACCGGCAGGTACGTCTTCAGCGCCGCCACGGTCTGCGAACGGTCCCCGCCACCGTCGTGGTTGAGCACGATCGCCCCGGGCCGGACGTCCTTGAGGATCCGGTCGGTGATCACGCCCGTCCCCGGGCGGGCCCAGTCCCGGGGGTCCACCGACCAGGCCATCGGCCGCATCCCCAGGTCGGCGCTCACCTTGAGCGACGTCGAGGACCAGTCCCCGCCGGGGGCGCGGAACCAGGTCGGCACCTTCCCGGTGGACCGGTGCAGCAGGTCCGAGGTGCGTTCCAGCTCCTCTCGGACCTTCGACTCGGAGAGGCTCCGCAGGTCGGGGTGGGACCAGGTGTGATTGGCGATGTGGTGGCCCCGGGCGGCGATCTCCCGGACCAGCCCGGGGTGTTCGACCGCGTTCTCCCCGATCAGGAAGAAGGTGGCCCGGATCCCGTACTGCTCCAGCAGCGCCAGGACGGTCGGGGTGTGGCGGGGGTCGGGACCGTCGTCGATGGTGAGCGCGACCACCCGGCGCTCGGCGTCCAGCTCGTACACGGGCCGGGTCTCGGCCGCCGTCAGCGCCCGCGCCACCGGTGGTGGCACCGACGGGGCGGCGGTCGGGGAGGGCGCCGCGGACGGCGACGGGGACGGGGAGGGTTCCGCCGGGGGCGACGGGTCGGCGGAGCCGGGTACCGCGCCCGGGCCGGGCGGGCCGGCGGCCTCGGCGCCCTCCGCCGCACCCCCTCCCCCGCCCTCGGCCGGACCCCGGCAGCCGGCGATCCCGAGCAGCGACATCCCGGCCGCGACCAGCAGCAATCTTCGCGAAGTAATCTGACGATCAGACAGCATGTCGAATGTCTCCCCCGTTCACCGCCCCGCCTCCCGGCGGCAACTCCGACGAGCTCGATCACCACCCTGACGGACCAAACCGCAGCTCATCCCCCCTCCCCCCGACCGGAGCCGGGCCGGGCCCGCTAGTCTGACCTCTCCCAGTGTGATGATCTGTCTTCAGAGGACGTGGCCATGACGACGAGTCAGGACTTCGCCGACCAGCCCGACAACGACGCCGCCGAGCTCAGCCAGTGGGAGAAGTACGGGGTCGACACCAGCGCCCCGCACTCCGCCCGCGTCTACGACTACTGGCTGGGCGGGAAGACCAACTTCCCGCCGGACCGCGCCATGGGTCAGGCCATCGAGCAGGCCGTGCCCAGCGTCAAGGCGATGGCCAAGGAGAACCGCGCCTTCCAGGGCCGCGCCGTCCGCCACCTGGCCGAGCAGCAGGGCATCCGCCAGTTCCTCGACCTCGGCACCGGCATCCCGACGTCGCCGAACACCCACGAGATCGCCGAGGCGGCCAGCCCCGGCACCCGGGTGGTGTACGTGGACAACGACCCGATCGTGCTGGCCCACGCCCGCGCGCTGATGGTCTCCACCCCGGCCAGCCGCACCACCTACATCCACGCCGACCTCGGCAAGCCCGCCGAACTGCTGTCCGACCCGGCGCTCACCTCCACGCTGGACCTCTCCCAGCCGGTCGGCCTGCTGATGATCGCCGTCCTGATGCTGATCGCCGACGAGGACGACCCGTGGGGCAAGGTCGCCGCGCTGCGGGACGCCCTGCCGGCCGGCAGCTTCCTCGCGCTCACCCACCCCACCCAGGACTTCGACCCGGTGGCCGTCGGCAAGGTCGCCGACGCCGCGCGGGCCGGCGGCATGACCCTCGTCCCGCGCACCAAGGAGGAGGTCTCCCGGTTCTTCGACGGCTGGGAGCTGATCGAGCCGGGCGTCTCCCCGGTCATGGCCTGGCACCCGGACGGCGAGCAGCCGGCCGACCCGTACGCCGCGTACTACTGGGGCGGCGTCGCCCGCAAGCTCTGAACGCCCACGACGGGCCCGGCCCCCGCACGCCGGGGGCCGGCCTGCGCACCGACCGCGGGGCCGGGTCGGGGCCACGGACGGGGGCAGGGGCAGGGACGGGGGCACGGGCGGGACCGGCGGGCTACTTGAGCAGCCGGGAGAGCCGCCGGTCCGCCAGCAGCCGGCCCCCGGTCTGACAGGTCGGGCAGTACTGGAACGACGAGTCGGCGAGCGACACCTCCCGCACGGTGTCCCCGCAGACCGGGCACGGCCGCCCGGTCCGGCCGTGCACCCGCAGGCCGAGCTTCTTCTCCGCCTTCAGCTCCCCCGCCGCCAGCCCCCGGGAGCGCTCCACCGCGTCGCGCAGCGTCGACCCGAGCGCCTCGTACAGATGCGCCGTCTCCTCCTCGGACAGGCTCGACGCCAGCTTGTAGGGGGACATCCGGGCCGCGTGCAGCACCTCGTCCGAGTAGGCGTTGCCGACGCCGGCCAGCACGCCCTGGTCCCGCAGCACGCCCTTGATCCGGCGCTTCTCGCCGTGCAGCAGTTCGGCGAAGCGCTCCGGGGTGAATCCGGGGTCGAGCGGGTCCGGGCCGAGCCGGGCCACCCCCGGGACCTCCGCGGGGTCCCGCACCACGTACACCGCGAGGCCCTTCCTGGTGCCCGCCTCGGTGAGGTCGAACCCGTCCCCGTCCGGCCCGTCGAGCCGCACCCGCAGGGCGAGCGGGTTCCGCCCGCCCGGCCGCGGCGGCTCCGCGGGCAGGCTCTCCTTCCAGCGCAGCCAGCCCGCGCGGGCCAGGTGGACCAGGTGCAGGTCCCCGGCGGCGACGTCCAGGAACTTCCCGTGCCGGACGACCGGCCCCACCGTGCGCCCCTCCAGCGCCGTGACCGGCGGGTCGTACGTCTTCAGCGCACTGATCGCCACCGGCTGGACCCGGGCGATCACGCGCCCGGTCAGCCGCTCGGACAGGTAGGCGGTGAGGGCCTCGACCTCGGGCAGCTCCGGCATGCGCCCAGTCTCGCGCAGCCGCCCGCGCTCCGCCCCCGCTGCGACCACGCACAGCACCACCGCGCACCGCGGCCCCGGCGGCTCTCTTTGCCGACCGGCCACCCCCGGCGCAGGCTGGGAGGTGGACCGCGCACCACCGAGGGAGGCCGCCCCGCCATGTGCACGCTGGAGGAACAGATCGACATCGACGCCCCGGTGCTCGCCGCCTGGGAGCAGCTGCACCGCGTCCACGACTACCCGCGCTTCGTCGACGGCGTCCGCAGCGCCCACCCGCACGGCCGCAACCTCGCCCACCTCGGGGTCGAGGTCTCCGGCAGCGAGCACGACGTCGAGACCGAGATCACCGACCGGGGCCGGGGCCGGGTGATGGCCTGGCGCACCCTGGACGGCCTCGACCTGCACGGCGCCTTCGCCCTGCTGGCGCTCGACCGGGAGCACACCCGGCTCCAGGTCCGGGTGGAGTACGACCCGGAGGCGGTGCACGAGGCGTTCGGCGGGCCGCGCGGTTTCGCCCAGGCCGGGGCGATCGAGCGGACCGTCCGGGCCGACCTGGAGCTGTTCCGGGAGCTGGTCGAGGCCCGGATGGCGGCTGCCTCCCGGCCCGCCGAACCGGTCGTCGCGGCGCCCGGCACCCAGGACGTAAACGGCCCATAAGTGCAGCTCAGGGCTGTGGTGAGGATCTTCACAGGGGGCGCCCGGAACAGTCGTCCGGGTTTCAACCTGTGGCAGACTCGGATCCTATGCAGACCCACACCGGCCCGGTCGGCCCGGCTTCCAGGACGCTCCGCGCGGCGGTCTTCGCCGCGCTGCTCGTGCTGCTCGCCGGGCTCGGCCAGGTGCTGGTCACCGGCCGCCCGCTGCCGCTCGGCACGCTGGCCGTGGCCGGGGCCGCCGTCTTCGCGGTGGCGTTCGCGCTGGCCGGCCGCGAGCGCGGCTACCGGGCCGTCGCGGCGGTCTTCCTGCCGTTGCAGCTCGGCCTGAGCGCCCTGTTCGACCTCGCCCAGTCCACCTGCCCCTCGCTGCCGCCGGGCGCCGCCCGCGGCCTCGAACCGCTGCTCTGCGGCGGTGGCTCGCTCGGCGGGTTCCTGGTCGGTCACGGCCTCTCCCGACCGACCAGCCTGCTGCTGCTCCTGCTGCTGCACTCGGCGATCGCGCTGGCCGCCGCCTTCTGGCTGCGCCGTGCCGACGCCGCGCTGACCGGCCTGGCCGGGTCGGTCCGGATGCTCGGGGACTTCGCCCGGCGCTTCCTCTCCGCCGCCGGCCGCTGGGTGCTGCTGCTCGTCGCGCCGCGCCCGGCCCGCCCGGTCGTCCGGATGCCGTTCCCGCGCGCCAGCCGGGTCCGGGTACCGGCCGAGTCCGTCCTGCTCCGGCCCGCCGTCCGGCGCGGCCCCCCGGTGTCCGCGCCGGCCTGCTGAGCGACCCCGTCTCCCCGGTGGTCCTCCGCCGGTCGTCCCGCCGCGCCCGCACGCACGCCACGAGCACCAGGACGACGTCACCATGAGCACCGCCCCGAAGAACCCGAAGAACCCCAAGAACACCAAGGGCGCCACCGGCCCCAAGGCGTCCGCCAGGGCCGCCGCCCGCCGGGCCGCCACCGAGCGGATGCGCGAGGAGCGCGAGCGCACCGAGCGGTCCGCCCGGATCCGCCGCCGCACCGTGGTCGGCGTCGCCTCCGCCGCCGTGCTCGCCCTCGCGGCGGGCGTGGCCTTCGCCGTCGGCGGCTCCTCCGGCTCCGGCGACACCGCGGCCACGGGGCCGCTGGTCACCCCGGCCAACGCGGGCGCCGACGGCACCGTGATCACCTACGGCAAGGCCGACGCCCCGCACACCCTGGAGGTGTACGAGGACTTCCGCTGCCCCTACTGCGAGCAGCTGGAGACCACCACCGGCGCGACCATGCAGCAGCTCGCCGACGCCGGCACGTACAAGATCGAGTACCGCCTGGCGACCTTCCTCGACCAGGGCCTCGGCGGCAAGGGCTCGCGGACCGCGCTGGCCGCCGCCGGTGCGGCGCTGAACGAGGGCGTGGACAAGTTCAAGCAGTTCCACGACGTGCTCTACGCCAACCAGCCGGACGAGCGGGACGACGCCTTCGCCGACGTCAACCACCTGCTCGACCTGGCCGGCCAGGTGCCGGGCCTGAAGACCGACGGCTTCGTCAAGGCGGTCCAGGACGGCACGTACGTGCCCTGGGCCGAGCAGGTCAACAAGGCCTTCGACAAGAGCGGCGTCACCGGCACCCCGACCGTCCGGCTGGACGGCAAGAAGCTCGACGTCTTCTCGGGCGGCGCCCCCGCCACCCCGGAGCGCTTCACCGCCATGGTCAAGCAGGTGACCGGGTGACCGCCGCCGCCCCCGCGACCGGTCCCGGCGCACCCGGGAGCGGCGCACCCGCCCGCCGCGCCGGCCTCGGCGCGAGCCGGCCGTTCGCCCTGCTGCTGGTGATCGGCGGAGCGCTCGGGCTGTTCGCCTCCGCCGTCCTCACGCTGGACAAGATCCGGCTGCTGGAGGATCCGTCCTACGTCCCCAACTGCAACATCAACCCGATCATCAGCTGCGGCTCGATCATGCGCAGCGACCAGGCCGAGGCCTTCGGCTTCCCGAACTCGCTGCTCGGCCTGGCCGGCTTCGCCGTCGTCCTGACGATCGGCGCCGGGCTGCTGGCCGGGGCCTCCTACCGGCGCTGGTTCTGGCTGGGGCTGCAGGCCGGGACGGTCTTCGGCATCGGCTTCGTGAGCTGGCTGACGTACCAGGCGCTGTACCGGATCGGCGCGCTCTGCCCGTACTGCATGGTGGTCTGGGCGGCGATGATCCCGCTGTTCTGGTACACCACCCTGCACAACCTGCGCTCCGGCGTCCTCCCGGTGCCGCGCGCCCTGCGCCCGGCGGTCCGCGAGGCGGCCCGCTACCACTGGGTGGTCCCGGTGCTCTGGTACGCGGTGATCGCCCTGCTGGTCCTCAACCGCTTCTGGTACTACTGGCGCACGCTGATCTGAGCGGCGGGCCGGTCACCGCGGACGGAACCGGTCACCGCCCCTCCGGGGACGGTGACCGGTTCGCACCCGCCCGGCCCGAGCGGCCCGCGGCAGGTACGGGACCGACTGCTCGCGCCGTCCGGTTCATGGGGGCGGGCGGACCGGACTGGTCGGGGGCCGCGGCCAGAACATAGGCAGAGTCCCCCGTTGTCCGGCCGCGCGAGGATCGGGAAGATCACGGTGGGGGCGGCGGCCCGCCCCCCGGCAGGGCGCCGGCCGGACCGGCCCGATGCGAGCGGTCCCGGGCGACGCCCCCGCCACGCCGGACCACCGCGACCGACACCCGTTGGAGGAGTCCTTGGACGAGCAGCGGCGGACCACAGTGCGGTTCTCGGTCCTCGGCCCCCTCCAGGTCGAGGTCGCCGGCCGGCCGGTGCCGCTCGGACCGCCCAAACAGCGGCTGGTCCTGGCCATGCTGCTCTGCTGCCCCAACCGCCCCGTCTCGCTGGAGCTGCTGACGGAGGCCGTCTGGCAGGACGAGCCGCCGCGGACGGCCCGCAAGAACCTCCACGTCTACGTGTCCGCCCTGCGCCGGCTGCTCGGCGACGAGGCCGGCGAGGGCGGCGACGGCGACCGGGCCCGGATCGTCCACGACTACGGCGGCTACTGCCTGCGGACGGAGCGGTCGGAGTACGACGTCTCGCGGTTCCAGGACCTCGCCCAGGCCGGCCGGACCGCCGCGGTCGCCGGCGAACTCGACGCGGCGGCGGGCCTGTTCCGCCAGGCACTGGACCTCTGGCAGGGCGACCCGTTCGCCGGCCTGCGCTGCTCCCCCATGGTCCGGGCCGAGGCCGCCCGGCTGGAGGAGCGCTGCCTCGGCGGCTACGAGGACTGGGCCGAGACGGAGCTGGAACGCGGCGGCGCCATCGCCGCGGTCGCGGAGGGCGTCGGCGAGCTGATCGAACGGCACCCGCTGCGCGAACGGCTGCAGGCGGCCCGGATGAACACCCTGCACGTGCTGGGCCGCCAGGCCGAGGCCCTGGCCGCCTACGACCGGTACCGGCAGCTGCTGGCCCGCGAGCTGGGCCTGTCGCCGAGCCCGGCCCTGGAGCGGCAGTACCGCCGCATCCTGGCCGCCCGGCGCGGCGGCGGCCGGCCGGGTCCGGCCGGCGGACCCGCCCGGACCGTCCTGCCGCCCGACACCGCGGACTTCACCGGCCGCGCGGAGCAGGTGCGCGAGCTGCGGGAACTGCTCGTCGACGGCGGCCGGGTGGCGGCCCTGGTGGGCCCCGCCGGGATCGGGAAGACCACGCTCGCCGTCCGCATCGCGCACCTGCTGCAGGCCGACTTCCCGGAAGGCCGGATGCTGGTGCGGTCCCGCGCCGAGGACGGGTCGCCCCGGTCCTGGCAGGAGGTGCTGGGCGACGTCGCACGGCTGGCCGGCATGGCCGAGCAGCCCGCCGACGACCCCTGCCGGACGGTCGCCCGGTGGCACGCCTGGCTGGCCGACCGCAGGGTGCTGCTGATCCTCGACGACGTCCCGGACGAGACGGTCGCCCGGGCGCTGCTGCCCGCCGACGGCGTGAGCGCCGCCGTGGTCACCTCGCGCGTCCACCTGGCCGGCCTCGCGCCGGTGCACCGGGTCGAACCGCCCCCCTACTCGCCGGACGAGGCGCTGGAGCTGCTCGGCCGGATCATCGGCCCGGACCGCCTGCGCAGCGACCTCGCGGCCGCGGAGGAGATCGTCGACGCGACCGGGATGCTGCCCCTCGCGGTGCGCGCCGGCGGGCTGAAGCTCGCCGTCCTGCGGCACCTCCCGCTGCGCGAGTACGCCGCCCGGCTGGCCGACCCGGACGCGGTGCTCGACGAGCTCGCCGCCGGCGACGTCGCCGTCCGCCCGCACCTCGCGCGCTGCTGGCGCGAGCTGACGCCCTCGGGCCGGGCGGCGCTGCTGCGCCTCGCGCGGCTCCCGCTGGCCCGCCCGTTCACCCTCGCCGAGGCCGCCGCCGCGCTCCACTGCGACGAGAGCGCCGCGCTGCGGGAGCTGGAGGCCCTGATCAGCGCCGGCATGGTGACCTCGCCGGTCGACGAGGTCACCGCGCACCGGGCGGTCTACGCCGTGCCGCGGCTGATCCACCTGTACGCGCGGGAGGGCGCGGCCCCGCCGCCGGACCGCCCGCAGGCGCACCGTCCCGGACACTGCGGTCAGCGGGTCGCCCGCTGACCGCGGTCCTCAGGACCCGGCGAGCCGGCGGTAGCGGCTGCCGTGGAAGACCAGGGGCGGGGTCTGCGGGTCGACGCCCGTGACGTGCACCCGCAGCAGGACGATCCGGTGGTCCCCGGCGGTGATCTCGCGCTCGACCGAGCAGTCGTACCAGGCGCACGCGCCGTCCAGCAGGACCGCGCCCTCCCCGGTCCGGTACCAGTCGAGCCCGGCGAAGCGTTCGACGCCGCGCGCGGACAGCTGCCGGCAGACACCTTCCTGGTCGCCGCTCAGCACGCTCACACCGAGCCGGGCGGTCCGCCGCAGCCGCGGCCAGGTGGTCGAGGCGAGCCCGGCGCAGACGGAGACCAGCGGCGGGTCGAGCGACACCGGGACGAAGGACGACGCGGTCATCCCGACCGGCTCGCCGTCGACCAGCGCCGCCAGCGCGGTCACGCCGGTCGGGAAGGCGCCGTAGACCCGGCGCAGCGCGAGCGGGTCGGTGGTCCGGAGCACCGGGGTCCCGACGCCCGCGCCGGCTCCGACACCGGTGTCGGCGTTCACGGTCCCACCGGCGCCGCGTCCGGTCCGCCGCGGCGGCGGCGGCGCCGGGCCCCGGCGAAGGCCGCGGCCGTGGCGGTGTAGTCGGACGCGGCGCGCGCGGTGTCCATGATGAACGTCCGGCACCCGGCGTCGAGGTAGCGGGCGATCTCGGCCTCGACCTTCTCGTGGCTGCCCACGAGGTAGGGGCAGAAGGTCGCGTAGGTGCGGAACGGGCCCATCCAGTAGGGGCTGTCCGGCCCGCCGGGGAACTCGTCGGCGGCGGACAGCCGGGCCACCCACTCCGAGTCGGAGACGCCGCGCGCCAGCATCTGCGCGAGCCGGCCGGCCCGGCTCGCCGGGAAGCGCTCGTGGGCCACGGTCCACGCCTCCCGGTCGGTGTCGCGGGCGATGATCCCGATCCGGACGCCCCCGCCGTCGAGGCCGCCGAGATCCCCCTCGGTGCCCGGGCCGGGCGGCACGGGGTAGCGGACGGGGACGGCGCCGAGCGTCCCGGCCGCCCGGCGGCCGGCCTCGGAGGAGCCGGACATGTACAGCTCCGGCGCCAGCCCGGCGGGCAGCGCGGGGGCCAGCGGCAGGTTGCGGGCCCGGTAGTAGCGGCCCTCGAAGGTCACCGGGCCCGCACCGGCCAGCAGCAGGCTGACCAGCTGGGCGTACTCGGTCAGCCGCAGGTAGCGGTCGTCGTGCGGGGTCGCGTCGCCCAGTGCGGTGAGGTCGCCGACGACGCCGCCGGCCACCAGGTTGAGGGCGATCCGGCGCCCGTAGAGCATGCCGTAGCTCGCGATCCGCTGGGCGACCGCGTACGGGTGGGCGTACACGGGCTGCACGGCGACCAGCGGGGCGAAGTCGGTGGTGGCGGCGAGCACCTCCTGGGCGACGACCCAGGGGTCGACCGTGTTGTTGTCGGAGTAGACGAGCGCCCCCCGGAAGCCGGCCTCCTCCGCCAGCCGGGCGGCCTGCCGGACCACCCCGAGGTAGCCGTGCCGGTCCGCGGGCGGCGGAACGGTCGTGAACAGCCGGAGGTCCGGCACTTCCTCGGCCACGGCAACACCTCTCGTCGTCGGCCCGACGGGTCACGGAACATCACCCCCACAGTGGGACGCGTTCCCGGCCGCGTCCAGGTAAGCGGCAGGCAACTTTGCTGCCTGCGGACCGGGGCCCCGGCTGCCGCCCTCTTGCCTGTTCCCGGTCGACGCGGCGCTCCTAGGCTGACCCGGCGTCAGCCTCGGGCGCAGGTCGGGCGCCACACGAACGAACGGAGTCCTCCGTGAACGAGCCGGTTCCCCTCTCGTACGGCCAGCTGTCGGTCTGGCGCGACGTCAGGCACCTGGCGCGCGGCCGGTGGCACGAGGCCAACGTCCGGACGGTGTGGATCCCGCCCGAGGACGGGGCCGGGGTCACCGTCGCCGAGGTGCAGGACGCCGTCCTCGCGCTCGCCGCGCGCCACGAGTCGCTGCGGACCGTCTACGACGTGTCGGACCCGTTCGCGCCGTCCCAGCGGGTGCTGCCGACCGCCGACGGAGTCGACGCCGGCGTGGTCGAGTGCACCGCCGAGACCTTCGACGGGATGACCGCCGCGCTGGCCGCCGAGCCCTTCGACCTGGGCGCCGCGCCCGCGTGGCGGTTCCGCGTCGCGACCGAGCACGGCCGGCCCCGCGCGGTCGTGGTGATCAAGCACCACATCGTCGCGGACGGCTGGAGCCTCGGCATCCTGGAGTCCGGGTTCCGCACCGCCCTGGAGCGGGGCAAGCCGTCGGACGGCGCCCCGCCGCCCACGCCCCGGGAGCTGGCGGTGTGGCAGCACGCGACCGGCCGCGGGGCGCGCCGGGCCGCGCTGACCGGCTACTGGGAGCGGGTCTTCGGCCTCTCCGCCGCACAGCTCGGCCCCGCGGGCCCCGGCACCGCCCAGGACGAGGCCGTCCAGTACACCGTCCGCTCCCGGGCGGCCCACGCCGCCGCGCGCCGGCTCGCCGAGGAGCTCTCCGTGCCGCTGTCCAGCGTCGTGCTGGCCGCCTTCGCCCGGACCGCGGCGCTCGCGGCCGGACCGGGCGCCCTGGTCGGCCAGCTGATGTCCTCCAACCGCTTCGTCCCTCCGTGGAACGGCGTGGTCAGCTCGATGAACCAGTGGGCGGCGGCCCCGTTCGACTCCGGCCCGGAGGAGTTCGGGCCGTACGCCCGCCACGTCCACACCCGGAGCCTGACCGCCTTCCGGTACGGGATGTACGACGTGGACGAGGTCGACGCGCTGCGCGACACCGTCCGCCGCGACCGGGACCCCTACCGGGCGACCTTCGCCTTCAACTTCCTGCCGGGCGAGGCGCCGCCGCCCTGCGCCGAGGACGAGACCGGACCGGTCCGGGAGGACCCCTTCTCCCGGATCGGGCACCCCTGCTACCTGCGTGTCACCAACGAGGGCGAGCAGGCGCTCGAACTGCGCCTGCGGACCATGGGCCTCGGCGACGCCCTGACCCTCGACCTCCTCCGGGGAACCGTCGCCAGGCTGGCGGACTCCGCCTCCTGAACCGGCCACCGCTCACCCGAACCGGTCCTCACACCCGGGTTCCCTGCCCGCCGTCCCTGGAGCCGCCCGTGCCCGCCGCCCCGTCCTCAGCCCCGTCCGCCGCCCCGGCCGCCGCCCACGTCGTCGTGCTCCACCGGTGGACCGACTCCTACGCCGACTACGCCGCCTACCTGGACCACACCGCGTACCGGGTCAGCTACGTGACCACCCCGGGCGGCCGGGCCGGGATCCCCGCCTCGGCCTCCGCCGCCGTGGCCGTCGTCCCGAGCACCGAGGACCGCGCCGCGGTGCGGGCCGCCGTCGACCGGCTGACCGCCGAACACGGCGCGCCCGCGCGGATCGTGGCGCTGCACGAGGTGGACCTCGACGTCGCCGCCGAGCTCCGTGAGGAGCTGGGCGTGCCCGGCGAGACACCCGCCCGGCTGCGGCCGTTCCGCGACAAGCTGGCGATGGCCCGAAGGCTCGCCGCGCAAGGCGTCCCGGTCCCGGCCACCGGGCCCGCCCCGGACCGGGCGGCGGTCGCCGGCTTCACCGACCGGCACGGCTGGCCGGTGATCCTCAAACCGGTCCGCGGGACGGCGAGTTCGCACGTCACGCGGCTCGACGGCCCGGAGGACCTGGCGGCGTACGCCTTCCCGCCGGACGTCGCCGTCCTGGTGCAGTCGTACGTGCCGCACGAGATCCTGCACGTCGACGGGGTCGCCGCGGACGGCGACCTGCGGGTCTGGCGCGCCTCGCGCTACCTCAACACCTGCCTGGACTTCACCCGGGGGGACGCGCTCGGCTCGGCCGAGATCGACGACCCGGCGCTGCTCAAGGCCGTCGGCGAGTTCACCCGGCGCGCCGTGCTGGCGATGTCGGCCGAGCCGTGGGTGTTCCACCTCGAACTGTTCGCCTCCGCGGACGGCTCCGAACCGGAGTTCCACGTCCTGGAGGTGGGCGCGCGGCCCGGCGGGGCGGAGGTCCCGTTCGTCTGGCGCGAGGTGCACGGCGTCGACCTGATGGCCGCCGCCGTCGACATCCAGCTCGGCCGGCCGCTGCCCGCGTTCCCGTTCCCGGCGGACCGGGCCGAGGACGGGCACGAGGGTGACCACGAGGGCGACGACGAGGGCGAGTACGGCGGCTGGCTGCTCGTCCCGACCCCCGCCGCGCGCCCGTGCCGGGTCCTCGCCGCGACGCCGCAGACCGGCCTGGAGGACGGGCCGTACGCCGAGCGGCTCCCGGCCCCGGGCCGCCACCTGGCCGACCTCCCCGGGTACGAGCACTCCGGCGCGCGGTTCCGCTTCCGCGGCCGCACCACCGCCGACGTGGAGCGCGCGATCAGGCGCACGGTCGACCGGCTCGACTACCGCTGCGAGCCGGTCGACCCGGCCCGCCCGCCCCACGTGGTCCTGGTCGGCACCGGTGGCCGCGTCTACCGGGAGTACGCGCTCCGGGACGCGGCGGCGCACGGCCGGGTGTCCACGGTGAACGACGCGCCCGCCGACTGGGAACTGCCGTACCTGGCCGGCCACCTGGTGGCGGACACCGGGGACGCCGACGCGCTCACCCGGGCCGTCGCCGAGGCCCTGGCCGGAGACACCGGACCGGTCGGCCTGCTCACCTGGAGCGAGGTGCAGCTGGAGCGGACCGCCGAGGCGGCCGAGCGGCTCGGGCTGCCCCACATGTCCCCGGAGGCGGTCCGCAACTGCCGCGACAAGCTCCGGACCCGGCGCCTGCTGGAGCAGGCCGGGCTGCCGTCCGCGCGCTACGCGGTCGCGCACGGCCTGGACGAGGCACTCGCGGCGGCGGAGTCGATCGGGTACCCGGTGGTGGTCAAGCCCCGGGCCCTGGCGGGCAGCAGCGGCGTGGTCCTGGCGGCCTCGCCCACCGCGCTCACCGAGCTGCACCGGCACGCCGACCGGGCCGCGTTCACCGGCCTCGACCCGCTCGACGGCCTGCTGATCGAGGAGTACCTGGACGGTCCGGAGATCAGCCTGGACTGCGTGGTGGTCGCGGGCGAGGTGCACGCCGTCAACCTGGCGCGGAAGCGGATCGGCTACCCCCCGTTCTTCGAGGAGGTCGGGCACCTGGTCGCGCCGTGGCACCACGAGCCGTGGGCCGGGGAGACGACCGACCTGGTCGCCCGGATCCACGCGGCGCTCGGGGTGACCACCGGTGTGACCCACGCCGAGCTGCGGCTCACCGCCCGCGGCCCGCGCCTGGTGGAGCTCAACGGGCGGCTCGGCGGCGACTTCATCCCGCTGCTCGGCCGGCTCGCCACCGGCGTGGACCTGACCGCCGCCGCCCTGGACACGGCCCTCGGCCTGGTCCCCGACCTGCGGCCGGTCCGCGACGACTGCGCCGAGGTGCGGTTCCTCTACCCCGCGCAGGACGGCACGGTCGCCCGCCTGGACGTCTCCGGCGCCCGCGAGGTGCCGGGCGTGGAAAGGGTGGTGGCCCTGGCCGAGCCGGGTCAGCGGCTGCTGCTCCCGCCCCGCGGCGTGGTGCCGCGGCTGGCCGCGGTCGTCGCCACCGGGCCCGACGCCGCCACCTGCGACCGTGTCCTGAACGAGGCGTTCAGCCGGATCGAAGCAACCACCACCCCCGCCGAGGAGGCGTGAACACGCACATGGACTCTCCCGAAGTCACCCACGTCGTGGTCGGATTCAGCGTCGGCCTGCTGAACCAGCTGGAGCGGGTCCTGCCCCCCGGCTCGGTCCTGGTCGTCGAGGAGCCGACGATCTGCGAGGCCCGCGACGTCGCCGGGCAGCTCCCGAGGTTCCGCTGCGCGGCCGGGTTCGTCGCGGCCCCCGTCCAGAACGGGAGCGTCCGGCTCGCGGACCACGTCGACCGGCCGGACGCCGTCCGCGCCGTGCTGCCCGCCCTGGAGTACACGGTCGTCCCGGCCGCCGAGCTCGCGGAGGCGTGGGGGCTGCCGAACGGCGGGCCCGACGCCGTCCGGCTCTTCCGCGACAAGTCGCTGCTGCGGGAGGCCACGCAGCCGGCCGGCGTCGCCCAGCCGGACTGGCAGCGGATCGACGGCCCGGAGGAGGTCGCCCGCTTCCGCGACGCGCACCGCGGGGAGTGCGTCCTGAAGCCGACCCACCTCCAGGGCAGCCTCGGCGTCCAGCTCCTCGGCCCCGGGGACGACCTCGACGAGGCCTGGAAGCGGACGGCGTCCGCCGACCAGCCGCACCTGCGCACCGCGCACGCGGGCGCGTCCGGCTACGTGGTCGAGGAGTGGCTGCACGGCGGCGAGTTCAGCGTCGAGGCGCTGGTGCTGGACGGCCGCGTGGTCTTCCTCAACACCACCGAGACGGAGCTCTACCCCGGCCCGCACCCGGTCGAGCGCGGTCACGTCGTGCCGGCCCCGGCCGGTGCGGCGGCGGAGCCGGCCATGCGCACGCTGGTCACCGCGACCGGGTTCCGCACCGGCATCCTGCACGCCGAGTGGATCCTCCGGGACGGAGTGCCCCACCTCCTCGAATGCGCCGCCCGCCTCCCGGGGGGCTACATCCCGTTCCTGATCGGCCTCGCCTACGGCAGCGACCTGTTCCGCGGCTACCTCGACGTGCTGGAGGGGAAGGAGCCGGAGATGGCCGCGGCCCCGGTCCGCGGGGCGGCGGTCCGGTTCGTGGACGCGGCCCCGGGCGTGGTGCGCGAGGTGCGCGGTCTCGACGCCGCCCAGTCCTCCCCCGGCGTCGAGTACGTCTGGGTGTCCGTCGAGCCGGGCGGGACGGTGCCGCCGCTCACCGCCTCGGGCGCGCGGGTCGGCGAGATCGTCGCCCACGGCGCCGACCGGGAGGAGGCCGTGGCCAACGCCCTGGCCGCCGCGACGGCGATCGAGATCGTCGTCGACCCGCTCCTGTAGGGCCCGCCCCCGACGCGGCCCGGCTCCGGCCGGGCCGCGTCGGCGTTTCCGGACCCGCCCGGCGCGGTGGCCCGGGGACGGCGGGCGGGGACGGGCCGGGGCCGGGGCCCACGTGATGCCGGTGCCGGCCCCGCCGCCGGGCCGTCCCCCCCGGCGTCAGAAATCCG
>NZ_JBHXKE010000166.1:4189-21451 GCF_042722765.1 Kitasatospora sp. NPDC058406 | reverse complement strand
CAAGGCGGGCTTCGGGGATGTGGCGGGGACCGGCGTGGCTGAGGACGGCACGACGGAGGACGGCACGGCCGTCGGGCTGCCGAAGGCCGGGGAGATGGGGGTGATGGAGATGTCGTCGTAGTAGATGGCCACGGGCGACGTCCCACCGTTCACATATCCCTTCTCGGCCTTCCAGTTCGGTCGGTACAGGCCGATCTTGTGATAAGGAGCGGTGTCGCGGTGCGGAGCGTTGGTGGTCTGGCTGTAGCTGTTGGGGCCCAGATGAGACCCCACCTGGGTGCCGTCGAGCCGGGCGGTGATGGAGCCGGGCATGGTGGCGGTGGACCAGGTGATGTCGAAGGACCACCGGTTCCAGCGTCCGAGCCGTACGGGTCCGAGGTCGTACTTGATCTCGTTCAGGAGGCCCGCGCCCACGATCCAGTGGACGATCATCATCCACCGATCTGCCTTGACCGCGAGGACGACGGCCGGGGAGGTGCCTTCGCCGCCGTGCCACTGGGACACGATGGTCTGGGCCTCGTAGGAGATCCAGTCCTGCGGCAGGTAGTTGGAGAAGGTGTAGCGGTAGCTGCCGTACGGCAGGCGGCTGGTGGCTATCTCGGTGCGGTAGGAGTTGCCCTGGTCGGGCATCGTGAACCGAACGGCCTTGCCGGCGTGTCCGCCGGGTGCCGCCACGACGTCCACCGCGCCCTTCCCGTCGATGCCCTTGCGGGGCCACATGCCGGTGTTGCCGGACTCGAAGCCGTCGCCGAAGGGGATGGTGGTGGACTCCGCGGCCGCGGTGGGGCCGACGGACACGCCTCCCACCACCAATACGGCCGCCAGAAGTGCACCGACGCGACGGCTGTGACTGTGACGCTGGGACATGAACCATCCTTGGAGCTGGAAAGTGACGGCGGCCTTGCAACACAGCGGCCTGCGACAAGCGGTGGGGCGGATACATCCGCCCGGCTCTCCCTCGCACGTCTGACTTCGGTAAGAGCCCGCTACCAGTAAGAAGGGCCACCCCGCTCCCCGTCCCGGATTGTCACCCACCTGTTATCGACGGTTCTCCGGGGAACCGGCCCACCGCGGGGCGAGCCGGACGCTTCCTCCGCGTCCACATGTCCAGAACATCCACCCGCAGGACGGAACCTCACTCCGGCCACGGCGCCGGTCCGTCGTCCTGCGGCGCTGCGTTACGGCTGAAGTGCCCCGGCGCCAGCACACCGCCGTCTCCGGGGAGAAGACCGTCGCCAGGCTGGTCCACACCCTGGCCGAGGAGGGTGATGCCCTCAACGAGCAGATCGTCAGACGGACAAACTCATCGAGGGCCGGTTTCGCGAGCACCAGCTCGGCGGCCTACTACCACAGGCTCCAACGCGTCTTCTACGCCTCGGCGTTCGTAAGCATCCGCTGCGATCCGAACTCGCGCGCGTTCCACGACCGGAAGGGCGCGGGCGGGGAGAAACATGCCCAGGCCGTGCTCGCTCTGGCCCGCCGACGCGTCAACGTCCGGCAACTGCGTCCGTGAGTTGTCCGGCCGTGTCCACGTGTCAGTACCTCGGCCGCGTCCCGCCGGGCCACGTCCCCGGTGAGTAGGTCGCAGCGAGCGGAGTCGGTCAAGGCGGTCGTGAGGAAGATTGCCATAAGGGTCCTTGGAGAGTCGGTGGTCGGCGGAGCGGTCACCTCGCCGACCCGGTTCCCGCGCACTTTCGGACGACAGCGGATTCGCGGGAGGGCGGCTCCTCACTACCGGCATTCGCCGTCCGCGGGCGCGGTGCCACAGCCTGCGCGGTGGACGACGGCCCGCAGAGCCGGGCACCACCCCTTCTCCGAGCAGGACCGGCTCGGCGGCCCCAGCCCGGCGAAGCCTCGCGTACCCTCGCCCAACGGGTCGACAACGCACAACGCCAGCCCGCCGCTGTCGACCGGCCGAAACGGTTGGCGAGTCAAAGCGATCACCGGCTACCCCGGTCTGTGAGGAGCCCTTCAATCCACAGACCCCCCGATCACGCCGACCTTCACGGGGGAGTCCATACCCTCCGTGACGCGGAGCGGGCCGACGCCCGGCCAGTCGAGGGTGACCGCCTTCGTCTCGTCCGGCGGCGTCACGATCAGCGCGGTGACGCGGATGCCGGAGCCGCTCGCGTTGCCGGGGTAGTAGATGCCGAAGAAGGTTGACTTGCCGGTCCTGAGGATGCCCGGGACGACCTGTTCACCAGTACGCATGGCAGACAGTTGCCCGGAGGTGGTCTTCAGGTCGACGCCCGGATACCCCGAGATCACGCAGTCCCGGCCGCCGCGGTTCTTCAGTTCCACCACGACGGTGGCGTAGTCGTGCCGGCCGATACCGCGGTCCGCGGCCGTGATCTCCAACTCGTCGGTTCGGCACTCGCCGATCTTGCCAGTGCTGGTGGAGTCGGTCCCGGCGGACGTACCCGTCCCTTTGGAACCCGTCGCGCCGCCCTGGCCGGAACCTCCACGGTCCGCACTACCACCTGGGGTGGGCCCTGCGGGCTCAGTCGGTGTGACAGATGCCGCTGGCACGGACGGCGCGGTGGACGCGACCTGCGCAGACGGAGGACTGCCCTGGGCCTGGCCGCCGCCGTTCTGGCAGGCCGTCAGCGAGAGACCTGCGGCAACAGTGAGAGCGGCAAAACCGAGCTTGTGGACACGCATGAGTTCCTCGGAATCAGTCGGCGGAGCCGGGTGGTCGGAAGGTGCTTGCTGCGGGCTGATGTTCGTTTCGGGGACCCTGTCGGCCCAACGAACCGTGGTCGTGCTCCCCAAGCCGGCGCACGGTGCCTGGCCTCAGCGGATCGGGCGCCGGGGCTTGATCGGTGGCCGTCGCAGTGATGCGGCGCCCCTTCGGACCGGCGGGCGGTCGGCCGGGTTGACGGCCCGGGGATCACCCAGCGGTGATGCGCCGCCCAGGACAGGAAGGTCGGAGCCAGGGCGCTCGCAGTTTTCGGCATCACGTGCCAAGGCGTAGGCGTCCGACCTGGGCAGGCAGATGTAGCGGCTGTCGGCGGCCTCCTGGCTGAAGCAGCGGCGGAAGCACTTGCTCTCGCCGTGCCGGGCGCGGTACGTGGATGCCCGGGTTCCCCGATCATGCGTCTTCCTCCCCGATCACCCTGTCGACGGCCTGCAACGGCGCTTTCGCGGCGGTGTCGTCCGTCTCAGTTCGGCCGCGATCGCCACGCACGGGCACCGTCGTGAACGTCAACTCACTGTCCCTGCGGGAACGCGACTGTGGAGAGGGAGCATCAGGGTGCCCGCCGGGACCCGGGCCGTTATCAAACTGATATGGCACCACTTCCACGAGCATGGGCCCACGGGCTCGACCTCCCCGGCCCGGCAACGGCCAGAGAACACGAAAGGCAAGGGTCGTATAACGACACAGGATGCCGGACCCCTCCGGCGCCTCCTCCTGTGGACAAAGCCCGATCACCGACCCCTGGCGGCCGCGGCCGACGACCGCACGGCCTCCCACCTCGTGCCCGCCGGCGCAGCGCACGGTGCCACGGCGCCTGCCACCGCCGATCGCCCTGCCCCGTCACCGGAGCTCGGAACAGACGGATCACGAACCCACCACCGGCTCGCGCCGGGCCACCTCCAGGATCTGCAGCCACTGCTGTTCAGCGGGGATCCACGACAGTTTGGTCAGCCGCGGCACCAGTCCCCGCTGATGGCCGGCCTGGGCCCGCCGGGGGTGTAGCGCCCTCGGCCGACCGGGTTCGACTCCCGCAGCCCCTCCTCCATGAGGAAGTCGTAGAACAAGCGGAGTGAAGCATGCGCCAGGCACTGCGAGAGATCCCCGGAATCCTCGATGAGCGAAGAGGACTGTCCCCTGCTCGCCGACCAGACTTCCCGGCACACCAGCCGAAACCCTACTGGTCCGTTGACGCTTCCTTGACGCGTCGACGGGCCGGGCGGATCGTGACCAACCGAGGCCATCGCCACCCGAAGTGCGGCCCTCCCATCGCTGGGCGGCACGCGGGTCTTACCGATCCGTGACACCGTCCCGTGCCAATGGGCCGCAGGTGCGATCGGCCGCTAGCGTCGGCGGCATGAGAATCCTGGTCACCGGCGGTGCCGGTTTCATCGGCGTGTCGGTGGTAGGTGCCCTGGTGGCGGCCGGGCACGAGGTGCGGGTCCTGGACGCCCTGCTGCCGGCGGTCCATCCGGCCGGGAGGGCGCCCGTGCTGCCCCCGGGTGTCGACTTCCGGCGCGGGGACGTCCGGGACGCGGCGGCGGTCGAGGAGGCGCTCGCCGGGGTGGACGCGGTCTGTCACCAGGCGGCGATGGTCGGACTGGGACTGGATCTGGACGACGCGCCGCAGTACGTCGGCTGCAACGACCTCGGTACCGCGGTACTGCTGGCCGCGATGGCGCGGACCGGCGTCCGTCGGCTGGCGCTGGCCGGGTCCATGGTGGTCTACGGGGAGGGCCGCTACGTCTGTGCGCGGCACGGCGAGGTGGCACCGGGGCCGAGGCGGCCCGCCGATCTGGACGCCGGGCGGTTCGAGCCGCCCTGCCCGGTCTGCGGCGCTCCCCTGCGGCCGGGTCTGGTCGCGGAGAGCGCGCCCGCCGACCCTCGCAACGTCTACGCGGTGACCAAGCTGGCCCAGGAACACCTGGCCGCGGCCTGGGCGCGTGCCTGCGGCGGAGCCGTCCTGACGCTGCGCTACCACAATGTGTACGGGCCCGGGATGCCGCGCGACACCCCGTACGCGGGGGTGGCTTCGCTCTTCCGGTCGGCCCTCGCCCGGGGCGAGGCGCCCCGGGTCTTCGAGGACGGCTGCCAGCGCCGGGACTTCGTCCACGTCGAGGACGTCGCCGCCGCCAACCTCGCGGCGCTGGCGGCCGTGGGCGACCGCCCGCCGGGCAGCGCGCGGGCATACAACGTGGGCAGCGGCGAGGTGCGCACCGTCGGCGGGATGGCGGCCGCGCTGGCCGCGGCCCACGGTGGCCCGGCGCCGGTGGTGACGGGCGAGTACCGGCTCGGCGACGTGCGCCACGTCACGGCCGACTCGACCAGGCTGCGCGCCGAGCTGGGCTGGCTGCCGCGAGTGTCCTTCGACCGGGGTATGGCGGAGTTCGCCGCCGCGCCGCTGCGGGTGTGAGGTCAGCCGCGGGCGGACGGCAGGGCAATCTCGAAGCAGCAGCCGCCGGCGACGTTGTGGACGCGGGCGCGCCCGGCGTGGGCCTCGACGATGCCGCGGACAATGGCGAGGCCGAGGCCCGCGCCACTGCCGCCGGCCTCGGCCGGGCGGGGTGTGCGGGCCGCGGTGCCGCGCCAGCCGGTCTCGAAGACCCGGGGCAGTTCCTGGGCGGGGATGCCGCCGCAGCCGTCGGTGACGGAGAGCAGCACCTCGTCCGCCTCCCGCCGTGCGGACACCGCGACCACGCCGTCCTGGGGTGTCGAGCGGATCGCGTTGACCAGGAGATTGCCCAGCACCCGGGTGATCTCCCGGCTGTCGACCTCGACCGGTTCGGGCTCCACCTGCCGGCCCTCCAGGCGGACACCCCGTTGACGGGCCAGCGCGTGGGCGCCGGCCAGGGCGTCGTCGACCAGGTCGTAGACGGAGACCCGGGAGAGCGAGAGGGAGAGGGTTCCGGCCTGGATGCGGGAGAGTTCGAACAGGTCGTCCACCATGCCGGTGAGCCGCTCGACCTCGGTGCGGATCCGCCGGAGGTAGCGCTCGGGCTCCTCGGCGACGCCGTCCTCCAATGCTTCGGCCATGGCCCGCAGTCCGGCCAGCGGGGTGCGCAGGTCGTGCGAGATCCAGGCGACCAGCTCCCGCCGGGACTGTTCGAGGGTCTGTTCGCGGGCCCGGGACTCGGCGAGCCGGGCGCTGGTGGCGGCAAGCTCGCCGCTGAGCTGGGCCAGTTCACGGCCCAGCGGGTGGGCGGGCGCGGTGAAGCCGGTGTCGCTGCCGACGGTCCTGGCGGCCTCGGTCAGCGCCCGGCTGCCCGCGACCACCTGCCGTCCCAGCAGCGCGGCCGTGCACAGGGACACGACGGCGGCCATGGCGAGGACCGTGATCACGACACCGAGGTCGTGGGCGGAGAGGAACATGGCCTGCGCGACGGTGAAGGTCCCGGAGGTGACGGCGAGCACGGTGACGACGGCGACGCAGAACAACGAGAGCGCCATCGAGCGCCGGCGCAGCAGCCGGACGGCGGGCCAGCCGAGTAGGCCCGCGCCGCCGGCGCCGAGGGCGGCGAACAGCGCGATCAGCAGCAGGTCCTTCACGAGCGGTCCTCCTCGGCGCGCTGCGCCGGGTCGTAGCGGTAGCCGACGCCCCACACCGTGCTGATCAGCCGCGGCGCGGCGGGGTCGTCCTCGATCTTCTCGCGCAGGCGCCGCACGTGGACGGTGACGGTGGAGAGGTCGCCGAAGTCCCAGCCCCAGACGCGGGCCATCAGCTCCTGCCGGGAGAACACCGTGCCGGGGTGCCGCAGCAGGAACGCCAGCAGGTCGAACTCCCTGGCGGTGAGCGACAGTTCGTTCCCTGCGCGGTGGGCGCGACGGGCCGGCCCGTCGAGGGTGATGTCGCCGGAGCGGACGGGCCCGGCCGGGGTGCCGGGTGCCGGCGCCCCGGCCCGCGCGCGCCGCAGCACCGACTGGACTCGCAGGACGAGCTCGCGCGGGCTGAACGGCTTGGTGACGTAGTCGTCGGCGCCCAGTTCCAGGCCGAGGATGCGGTCTGCCTCGTCGCCTCTGGCGGTGAGCATGACGACCGGCAGCTGCGCACTGGTGTCCTGGTCGCGCAGGCGCCGAAGCACTTCCAGGCCGTCGGTGCCCGGGAGCATCAGGTCCAGGACCACCAGGTCGGGGCGGTGGGCGCGGGCGAGGGCGAGCCCCTGCGGGCCGTCGGCGGCGTGGTCGACGCGGTGGCCGGCTCGGGCGAGGTAACCGGCGACGACCTCGGCCACGGTCGGGTCGTCGTCGATCACCAGGACGCGGCCGGCGGCCGGGGGTCCGGTGGTGGCGGAGGGCTCGTTCACCCCGTCGAGGATAGGTGCCCCCGCGCCGGTGCGGACGCCGCGGCCGGGTTCCGTTCGACCTCTGTAAGATTCGGGGAGCTGCCGCAACGGCGCCCCGGTGGGCCGTCGGCGCGACGTTCGACTTCCGTAAGGCTGCGGCGCCGCCGCGCGGGGCCGAACGGCCCCTAGCGTGACCGGCGTGACCTCCGTTACCCCTCCTTTTCCATCCTCCGGTGTCGATGTCGTGCTGCCCTGCCTCGACGAGGCGGCGGCCCTGCCCTGGGTGCTCGGGCGGATCCCGCCGGGCTGGCGGGCGATCGTCGTGGACAACGGTTCGCGCGACGGCTCGGCCGAGCTGGCCCGATCGCTCGGGGCGACCGTGCTCGAGGAGTTCCGGCGCGGATTCGGCGCCGCCTGCCACGCCGGACTCCTCGCCGCCACCGCCGAACTGGTCTGCTTCATGGACTGCGACGGCTCCCTCGATCCCGCCCAACTGCCCCGGGTGACCGCTCCGGTGGCCGACGGCAGCGCCGACCTCGTGCTCGGCCGCCGCCGGCCTGCGACCGTGAACGCCTGGCCCCTGCACGCCCGGCTCGCCAACACCGTGCTGGCCCACCGCCTGCGGGCCCGCACCGGCGCCCCACTGCACGACCTGGGGCCGATGCGGGCCGCCAGGCGGGAACGCCTGCTCGCACTCGGGCTGGGCGACCGCCGCTCCGGGTACCCGCTGGAGATGGTGCTCGCCGCCTCGGCCGCCGGCATGCGGATCGCCGAGACCTCCGTCGACTACCTGCCGCGCGCCGGCCGGTCGAAGGTCACCGGCACACTGCGCGGCACCCGGCAGGCGATCCGCGACATGCGGGCCGTCCTGGCCGCACCGCCGCCCACCCTGCTGGTCATGGCCAAGGCTCCCGTGCCCGGCCGGGTGAAGACCCGGCTCACCCCGGCCTGCACGCCCGAGCAGGCGGCGGCGCTGGCCGAGGCCGCGCTGGTGGACACCCTGCACACCCTGGCGACCGTACCGGCCGGGCGGCGCCTGCTGGTCCTGGACGGCGAACCGGGCCACTGGCTGCCGCCCGGGTGGCAGGTGGTCCCGCAGAGCGGCGGCGGACTGGACGCGCGACTGGCGGCGGCCTTCGGCCACGCGGCCCGGCTCGCCCCGCGCGCGCCCGCGCTGCTGGTCGGCATGGACACCCCGCAGGTGGGTGCGGCCACCCTGGCCGAGCCGCTCTCGCCGGTGCGCCGGGCCGGGGCCGACGCCTGGTACGGGCCCGCGTCCGACGGCGGCTTCTGGGCCCTCGGCCTGGCCCGGCCGACCGAGGACCTCGCCCGCCGGCTCCTCCTGGGGGTGCCGATGTCGACCCCGGACACCGGGCGGATGCTCCTCGACCGGCTGGCGGCGGCCGGCCTGACGGCCCGCCGGCTGCCCGAGGCGACCGACGTCGACACCGTCGAGGACGCCCGGCTGGTCGCCGCCCAGGCACCGCGCAGCCGGTTCGCCGCCCGCCTGCGCTCGTTCCGGACCGCCCCCGAGGTGGCGGGTTGAGCGGTACCGCGACGGCATGGATCGACGACCCGTTCGCCGACGCCGTCCGCACCGGACGCGGTCCGCTGTGGCTGCGGGGCGACGACGGCCACCGGATCCCGCTGGACATCGAACGCTGGTGCGCACCCGCCGCTGGCGGCGACCACAGCCTGCTGCTGCGCTGCTTCGACCTGACCGCGCCGGTCGTGGACCTCGGCTGCGGGCCCGGCCGGCTGGTCGCCGCGCTGCTCGCCCTCGGGGTCCCGGCACTCGGCGTCGACGTCACACCGGCGGCCGTCAGCCGCACCCTGGGCCTCGGCGGGGCGGCGCTCTGCCGGTCGGTGTTCGACCGGCTGCCGGCCGAGGGCCGCTGGGGCGCAGCCCTGCTGGCGGACGGCAACCTCGGCATCGGCGGGAACCCGCAGGCACTGCTGCGGCGGGCCGCCGAACTGATCGCGCCGGACGGGCTGCTGCTGGTGGAGGTGGAACCGCAGGAGGTCGACGAGCGCGTCACCGTCCGGGTCGAGGGCCCGGACGGCCGGCTCGGGCCGCCGTTCGCCTGGGCGCGCCTCGGCGCCGGGGCCGCCGTCCGGCGGGCCCGCGGCGCCGGGCTGCACGAGGCGGAGCGGTGGACCTCCCACGGCCGGCGCTTCCTCGCCCTGCGCAGGTGCGCCGCCCCACCCGCCCGCTGAGGCCGTTCGCCGCGCCGGGGCGCGCTCCTCGGCCGGCGACTCACGGGCGGGGTGCGCCGCCGCCCCGGACCGGCTGCCCCCGGTCCGCCTGTTCCTGGTCCGGCTGCTCCTGGTGCGGGGCCGGCGCGGGCACCCACTGCGGGTGCTCGCACTCGGCCCAGCGCCGGTCCACCAGTCCGGTCCGCATCCCGCGCCGGGCCTCGGGATCGCGGACCGCCATCCGCACGTGCCCGGCGATCACCACGGCGATCGCCGCCGCGAACCAGTCGTGGACGAAGGTCGCGCCGGTCCGCCAGGCCGGCGGCGTCAGACGGACGAGCCACATCACCAGCCCGGTGCCGACGATCACCAGCATCGACCCGAGCGTCCACTGGGCGTACAGCTTCTGCCCGGCGTTGAACTTGCCCGCCGGACGGTGCGACGCGCGCGCCCGTACGGCACGCAGCCACGCCCGGTCCGCGGCAACGAACCGGCTCAGCCCGGACACGTCCGCGCGCACGGCGTGGAAGGCCAGTCCGAGCAGCAGCGGCACCGGCAGCGTGAGGCCGCACCACACGTGCACGGTGACCACCAGCCGGCGGCGGCCGACCAGTTCGGCCAGCGGCGGCAGGTAGAGGCAGGCGGCGGTGGCCAGGCAGGTCAGCGTCAGCGCGGCGGTGGCGCGGTGCACCAGGCGCCCGGCCCGGGTGAAGCGGAGCAGCAGGTCAGGCGGTCGGCGCATCGTCACGTCCGTTCGAACGGCCGACCCAGGCGTCGGTGTCGTAGCCGAGTTCCTCCCAGTAGCCCGGCCGCACCGTGTCGGTGACGGTGATCCCGGAGAGCCACTTGGCCGACTTGTAGAAGTACATCGGGGCCACGTACAGCCGCACCGGGCCGCCGTGGGCGTGGGAGAGCGGGGCGTCCTGGAGCTTGAGCGCGACCAGGACGTCGTCCCGCCGGGCCTGTTCCAGGGTGAGGCTCTCGGTGTACTCGCCGTCGAAGCAGCTGAAGCGCACCGCCCGGGCGCCCGCCGTGACGCCGGCGGCGTCGAGCAGGTGGGCCAGCGGCACACCCTCGAAGGGGGTGTCCGGTACCCGCCAGCCGGTCACGCACTGCACGTCCCGCACGATCCTGCGCTGCGGCATCGCCCGCAGATCGGCCAGCCGGTAGAGGCCGGGCCGTTCCACCAGCCCGTCCACCGTCAGGGTGTACGTGTCCGCGCCCCGGGTCGGCACCGAGGCGACCACCGAGTAGTACCGGAAGCCGCCGCCTCCCGGCAGCAGGCCGGTGAGACCCGTCGGGTCCCTGCCGGCCACCGCCTCCTGGGCGCGCAGGAGGTACGGACCGGCCGCGACTCCCGCCGCGCCGAGCCCGAGCAGGCCGAGCACCACGCGGCGGCCGACCGGCGTGCCCCGGCCCTCCTCGTTCTGTTCGCTCACACTGGCGATCCGACCAGCCGGGAGGCCGACGGGCCAGGGTCCGCGCCTGCCCGTCAGACTTTCGTCACTTCCGGCCGCCGGCCGCCGCTACTGCCCTTCGCCACGACGGCCCGCGCTCGAGGTACTGCCGCAGCAGCGGGACCACGACGACGACGCACAGCGCCGTCCCGTAGGAGAGCTGCTGCGCGCCCTGCCCTCCGGTCAGGTAGAGCGCCTGGCCGGCAGCAGGGACGGCCAGCCACTCCCAGCGGCCGTCGAGGGCGACCAGCGCAACCATCAGCAGCCCGTACCACGGGTAGGCGGGCGCGACCAGCAGCAGCGCCGTGCCCGTCACGAGCAGCGCGCCCTCCCAGGGCCGCTCCCGATCGCCCCGGCGGAGGACCCGGGCCACCACGATCGCCAGCACCAGCCCCGCCGCCCACGGTGCGAGGCGGTCCGGCAGGACCAGGCGCAGCAGCCCGAACCGGTCGATGTGCCCCTGCTCGTAGCCCTCCTCGCGCAGGTAGCCCGGCAGGTAGCCCAGGACGGAGGCGCCGGAGGCCTCGACGTACGGGAGGTAGGAGAGGGCGAACGCGCCCAGCGCGGAGCCGAGGAGCAGGATGTCGCGGCGGGTCGGGCGGCGGGCCAGCAGGCCGGACAGCGCCCCGGGGAGGGCGAGGGCGGGCAGCAGTTTGGTGGCGGTCGCGCCGCCGAGGAGGAGTCCCCCGCGGACCGCGCGGCCCCGGGCCGCGCAGCCGAGCCCGGCGACCGTCAGGAGCGCGCCGAGCGTGTCCACGTGCGCGTCGTTGACCGCCCACACGGTGACGCCGGGGAACCACCCCCACAGGGCGGCGCGCCAACGTGCCCGCCCCGTTCCCAGCAGGAGCCCGGTGGTCGCCACCGCCAGCAGTGCCCCGGCGGCCTGGACGCCGCGCACCCCTCCCCCGAAGGGGTGCAGGGCGAGGAACCAGGCCTGCGCGACGGGCGGGTAGACGGTGTGCACGGCCGGCCGGTTGATGCGGGTGCAGTCCCCGGCCGCGGTCCGCCGCTCGTCCCAGCCGGTGCAGCCGTCGCCCGCCGGGAAGAGACCGGGATCGCGCAGCCGGGCCAGCGCCGGGTCGTCCGGGGTGTGTGCGTAGGGCGAGATCCCGGCGGCCTGGACGCGCCCGTCCCAGACGTAGCGGTAGGCGTCGTCGCTGGTCCGCGGCGGGGCCAGGAGCCCGACGGCGGCCACCGCGACGCTGCCCGCCAGGACCAGCGGCACCACCTGCCAGCCGGGCACCCGGCGCAGCAGCAGTACCGCGAGGGCGAAGAGCGCGACGTCGAGGAGGTACCAGCCGTGGCGCGGGAGGGTACCCCCCTGGGCGGTACCCCCCTGGGCGACGGTCAGCGCCAGGGCGGTGACCAGGGCGGCAAGGGCGAGGAGGCAGCGCATCACGGTACGGGGGATCACGTCGGCCACCCTCCCACCGGCGGGGGCCGGCGGGCCGGGCGGCGGGGCCGCCGTTCGGATTCCGTAAGCACGTCGGAGCACCGGTCGGGCCCGTGCGGGCGCTTCGATGGACGGGTGGAATCCGAACCCGCCGACTCTGACACCCCGGCCGCCCGCCGCCGCTACGAGCCGCCGCTGCCCGCTCCCCCGTCGTTCCTGCGGCGCGGGCCGTTCCGCGAGGGCACGTTCACCTCACCGCTGCACGAGCCGCGGACGGTGGTCGTGGTGGGCCGGTGGCTGGGCGCGGCCCTGCTGCTGTGCTTCCTGACCGGCCTCATCAGCCATCTGCTCCAGGACCCGCCCGCCTGGCTCGCGCCACACCTGCCGGCCCGTCCGGTGAACGGCTACCGCGTCACCCAGGGCCTGCACGTGATCGCCGGTCTGGCCGCGATCCCGCTGGTCGGCGCGAAGGTGTGGGCGGTCTACCCCCGGCTGTTCGAGTGGCCGCCGGCGCGCAGTGTGCTGCACGCCCTGGAGCGGCTCGGCATCGCCGTCCTGGTCGCGGCCGTCCTGCTGGAGCTGTTCACCGGTCTGCTGAACACCCTGCAGTGGTACCCGTGGCCGTTCCCGTTCCGGCAGACCCACTTCTGGCTGGGCTGGCTGGCCACCGGCGGGCTGCTGGTCCACCTGGCGGTCAAAGCGCCGCTGATCGCGGCGAACTGGTGGTGCCGGGCGGCGCCGGTACTGGCCGGGCGCCGGGCGTTCCTCTCCTCGGTGTTCGCCGCGACCGGCGCGGTCACCCTGGTCACGGCCGGGCAGACCGTGCCCTGGCTGCGTGCCCTGGACCTGCTGGCGCCGCGCCGCCCGGACCTCGGCGCCCAGGGCCTGCCGGTGAACCGCACCGCCGCCCAGGCCGGCACGCTCACGGTGCCGGCCGGCTGGCGCCTCGTGGTCGATGGGCCCAGGCCGTACGAACTCACCCTCGCCGAGCTCGGCGAACTGCCCCAGTACGAGGTGGAGTTGCCGATCGCGTGCGTGGAGGGCTGGAGCGCCGCCGCCCGGTGGGGCGGGGTGCGGGTCGCCGACCTGTTGGCGCGGGCCGGAGCTCCGGTCGGCTCCTCCGCCCGGGTCACCTCCCTGGAGGCCGAGGGGCCCTACCGGGTGATGGAGATGCCCGCGCAGTACGCGGACGATCCGCTCAGTCTGCTGGCCCTGCGGGTCAACGGCGAGGTGCTGGCGGCGGACCACGGGTTCCCGGCGCGGATCGTCGCGCCGAACCGGCCCGGTGTCCTGCAGACCAAGTGGGTCGCCCGGATCGAGGTCGTCGCATGACCGCCGCGCTCCGCGGTCTGCTGCTGGCGGCCGGCCTCGCCCTGATCGGCTACGGCCTGTACGGGCTGCTCGGCGACCCGTACCTCACCGACCCCGTGGACGTCCTGGTCTGGGGGTTCGGGGGGCTGGTGCTCCACGACGGCCTGTGGGTGCCGCTGTTGTGCCTGCTGGGCGCGTTCCTGGTGCGCGGGCCGGTGCTGCGCGGCTGGCTGGTCGTCGTGGCGGCCGTCACCGCCGTCGGCCTGCCGGCTGTTCTGCGCGCCGGTGACGACGGCGGCAACCCGTCCGTGCTGCCGCTGCCGTATCGGCGCAACTGGCTGCTGGTGCTGGCCGCCACCGCCGGACTCGCGCTGCTGGTCGCGCTGGTCGGACGGTGGCGGCGCCGGGCCCGGGCCGTCAGGCTCCGCGATCGGGCCGTCAGGCGCCGGGCACCCCGTGGAGACCGGTCGTGAGGCCGTCCAGGGCGTGCGGGCACGGGCAGTCGCGCACCACCGGGAGGCGCTCCACCCCCTTGAACAGCACGGTGCGCAGCCGGTCGACGTTGCGGGCGAACTCCTTCAGCACCTCGCCGTGGGTGACGCCCGCACCGCTCTCCACTCCCGCGTCGAGGTCGGTCACCAGGGCCACCGAGGTGTAGCAGAGCCCGAGTTCACGGGCGAGGACGGCCTCCGGGTGCCCGGTCATGCCGACCACCGACCAGCCGTTGGCGGTGAACCAGCGGGACTCCGCGCGGGTGGAGAAGCGCGGTCCCTCGATCACCACCAGCGTGCCGCCGTCGACCGGCTCCCAGGCCGCCTCCCGGGCGGCCTCCATCGCCACCTGCCGCCCGACCGGGCAGTACGGGTCGGCCGTCGACACGTGCACCACCTGCGGCACCGTGCCGTCCGGCAGCGGCAGACCGTCGTAGAAGGTCTGCGGGCGCCCCGAGGTCCGGTCCACGAACTGGTCGGGCACCAGCAGGGTGCCCGGCCCGTACTCCGGCCGCAGCCCGCCGACCGCGCAGGGCGCCAGCACCTGGCGCACGCCCAGGGTGTGCAGCGCCCACAGGTTCGCACGGTAGTTGATCCGGTGCGGGGGGAGCCGGTGCTCCCGTCCGTGCCGCGGCAGGAACGCGACCCGGCGGCCGGCCGCCTCACCCACAAACAGCGCGTCGCTCGGCTCACCGTACGGGGTGTCCACCCGTACCTCGGTCACGTCGTCCAGCAGCTCGTAGAGCCCGGATCCGCCGATCACACCCACCTCGGCACTGGAAAGGACGTCCTGGTCGACCGTCATCGCGGTCCGCCTCTCTGCTCGGGAACAGCCTCCGGGCCACTGTAGGAACGGACCGCGCCGGATCCCTGGACACCGGGCCTTACGAATCGCGAACGTCGCCCACACCGCGGGCCCGGCACCGCCCAGACGAGGCCGCCCCAGTGAGGCGGAGTGTCGCGGCGGCCACGAACGAGACAGCCGAGGGTGACGGCCGTCTTTCCCAGGGCCCGGCCCGCCTCCTCATCCGCTACCGCCGGGCCGAAGAGGTCTTCGAGGAGAACACCCGGTTGCCGGCCACCCCCCTGGCCTCGCCCAACTCCGGGCAGCAGCAATTGTCGGCAGCCGTGGTGCTTCCGTTGCTGCACGTAACGGGCGCGCTCGCGCACCGAGGAGCAGGTGCGCCGCCTCCGCGAGAAGCCCTGGCCGCGTTCGACCGCGCCCGCCCCCTTCCCGGCTCCGCGCGCCGGTTGCGCGCCCTGGCGACTTCGGCCTGTGCCTCGCCTTTCGAGCGGGCCCCTGCGGCCATGGAGTCGGCATGATTACCTCACGATGCCTAGAGGTCGGCGAGGCGCTGCTCGCGGCCGTGCAGCAGCAGGTGGCCATCTCCTCCACCGTCGAAGGGCCCCTGGACCTCACCGCTCTGGAGGCGGTGGGCCGCCTCGCCGAGGAGCAGCCGGTGCTGCTCGCGCGGCTGGAACCGGGGCCCGGCGGCCTCGTGCTGCGGCTGCCCGAGCGCGCTGCGCCGCCCCGGCTGCGCTCGGGCGCCTGCGGCCATGACCCGCTGACCGCCTCGCCCCCGGGCGAACCTCTGCTGCGGGTCACCGTCGTCCCCGGTACGGACGGTTCCCACGAGGTAGTCATGTAGTCACTGCCGTCCACCATGCCGTCAGCGACGGCGCGAGCGTGCTGGAACTCCACCGCCGCCTCTGGTTCCAGTACGCCGCACGGCTCCGTGGGGACACGCCGCGGCCGGACCGCCGCAGCCGCGAGCTGCCGGAGCCAGCGGCCAGGTAGTTCGCCGACTCGATCGGCCCGGACCGGCTCGCCGACTACCTCACCGCCCGCTCGGCTGCCGGGTCCTCACGTCGGGCCGTCACGCTCCCCACTGAGCTGTGTCTCCGCCGTGGACCTGCGCGGACGGGTCGCCCCGGCCGTACCGCGCGAGCGCCTCGTCATGGGTGCCGGACCGGTCGCCACCCTCACCCCGCACGCCCCCGGCGACGACCCCCGCGACCGGGCACCCGTGATCCTGGAGCAGTTCCGCGCCGCACTGCGCGCCGGCGTGCCCGAATTGGAACTCCTCGCCGCCCCGCAGGTGATGGCGGAACTGACCGGCGAGGCAACCGCCGCGGTCACCCTGAGCATCACCAACCTGGCTGGCCGACCTCTGCGGCTCGACCTCCCGCCCGACCACAGCGCGAGCCGGCTGCGGTTCCCCTCCCAACTACCCGGCCCGTTCCTCGTGGTGCTGGCAACCAGGACGCCGGAGGGGCTCGGGGGCTCGACACCACCCTCCCCCGGTCCTGGTTCGGTGCGGACGAGGCGGCAGCGTTCACGGCTGGCCTGGACGCGTCGCTCCGGCGCCTGGCCTCGGCGGCCGAATCCGTGAGCCCGCAATGAGTAGCCCGAGCGTGCGCCGAAACGGGCCCGCCGCACATGCCAAGGCGACGCTGCGGGCGTGGGGCATGGTGCCCGAGGCGGTGGTCCGGCGGGTGGTGGCGGCCCGGGTGGGAAGCGCCGTGGCGCGCTGCTTCCTCGCTGCCGACGGCGCCGCCCTCGTCCTGATCTCGGCCGCAGACTTCTCGGCAGTGTGGAGCTGAAGCCAGTTGGAGGCAGCGAGCAGGGTCGCGGGGTCCCACGGCCCGTCCATGGTCATCGCCCGCAGCAGGGTCCACTCGCGCAGGTGCCGGGCGGAGAAGTCGTCCACCGCCACGGGGCCGGTCGTCTCCAGGCACCAGGAGGGATAGCCGGGGTCGGTGAGCAGCGCAGCAGCGCGACGGTCGAGGTACTCGCGGACGGCGCTGTTCGCCATGCCCCGATCGGGGTCGGTGAGCACACGGGTGACGAGGGCGGCTGCATCCTCCGTGGTCACCTCGTCGAACGCTCTGCGGTAGCGGGCAGACCGCACGTGTTCGTCCGGGTCCCAGTCAGGATCATCGGCTGACACCGCACCGCTCACGATCACTACCCCTTCGGCTGACGAGGGCGAAAGTCTGCCACAGCCGCAGCACGGTCGAAGCCCGGCAGAGGTCAGCCAGGATCTGGTCGGCAGCCGGGTTCTCCCTTTGCCCTGGTGCACCGATCCCGGGACCACGTTGGCCAACTGCCTCGCACCGTTTGGCCGCCTACCGTGCAAAGGCACAATGGCCAACGGGACAGCCGTGTTGGCCAGACGGGACTCGGTCTTCGCCGAGGCCGCCCAGGAGGTCCGTGCCGTCGGGCAGGACCCGGCCGCGGCCGTCGACCGCCTGGTCCGCAGTTCTTCGCGCGGCTCGCCGAGTGGGACCGGGCGCAGCAGGAGCTGGAGGCCGGCCTGCGGGTGCTCGGGCACGGCCGGTGGCCGGCCTGCGGGTGCTCGGGCACGGCCGGTGGCCGGCCTGCGGGTGCTCGGGCACGGCCGGTGGCCGGCCTGCGGGTGCTCGGGCACGGCCGGTG
>NZ_JBHXKE010000166.1:0-4091 GCF_042722765.1 Kitasatospora sp. NPDC058406 | reverse complement strand
TGGCCGGCGGGGTGGGCGTAGCGGGCGGTGGCCGCCGGGGAGGTGCGGGTCTACGGGGCGCGGCAGGTGCTGCTGGAGTCGGCGGTCCGCCAGCACCACCACGGGGCCGCCCAACCTTGGTGAACCGCGACTCACCAATGCTTTGACGTGGAGAAACGCGGATTCCTTGATGGGCCGTCAAGGAATCGCGGTCCGGCCGTCAAGGTGAGCGGGACCTCTCCAAGGTTTCGGTCGGGAACCTTGGAGACGGCGCCGGGCTCACCTTGGAAGCCTCCCCGGAAGCCTTGGAAGGCCGAACGCCCCGCGGCCGCCACCAGGCCGTCGGGGAGACGCGCACCGTGATGGCCGTGGCCTCGGGGCATCAAGGTGCGCGGACGGGAGCATCAAGGTGTCCGGGGCGACCATCAAGGTGTTCTGGGCGTAGCGGCCGGACGGCTGGACGAGAGTGCGGCACGGTGCAGAGGAGCGCGGTGCACGGCGCTGCACTCCGTGCCGCACGGACCGCTCGGGTGCCACGCGGCCGGGCGGGACAACGTGCTGCACCCCGGGGACAACATAACGAACGGCCCGCTCCGGGCCGGGGGCAACATGCCGGTCTGGCACTGGCGGGGACAACGTGGCGCTACACCCCGTGTTGTCCCGCTGCTGCACCATGTTGCCCCCGAAGTGCAGCACGTTGTCCCGCGAAACTGCAGCACGGTGTCGTCGTGCTGCGCGAAAGTGTCACCGCCGCGGAGTGCAGTACGACGGGCGCCGGTCGGGCCGCGCCTGCCCCGCCACGCCGGGCGGCCGGCCTTCCGCGCCTCACTGCGCGGCTGTCTCGGCGACGCGCGCGCAGAGCGGCCTGTGCAGAGGATGCGCACGCGCCCGGGGCGGCTGGGCATCCTCTCCGCAGCGGGCCCGGCCGGACCACCAGGAGGCGCACCTGGTCGGCGGTGTGCACCGCCGCGCGGTGAACTGCGATCCCGGATCGCCCCCCTATGACCAGCGCTGGGGAGAACACCAGTGAGTTTCACACCGGGGTTCGCACCGAACCAACCGGCCTTGCGCGGCGTGCGCGGCGGAACTCACCGGCCGTGCGGTGCGACTGCGCTGCCGTACGCACCCCAGGTCATCGGGTTGCCCGGTCTTTGCGGCGTACACCGTACGCCGCACCGGCGCGCTGGGGGGTTCGGGCGGGGCGAAGCTCGCCGGCCGGGCCGACCGCCGAGGACGAGAACGCAGGAGCGGCAGGAGCGGGAGCGCCGGCGGGCGGTGAACGAGGTGCTTGCCGAGGCGTCGGAGTCGGGCGGCGGGCGGGCCGGTGGGTGCGTTCGCCGGCCGGGCGGCGGTCGGAGTGCGGGCATCGCACGGTGGTGGAGCGGGCCACCGCCGTCATCGTGGCCGCGGTGGCGGGGTGTGGGGGTGGCGGGGACCATCGGATACATGGTCGACATCGACAGCGCCGCCCCGCTGGGTCACGATGCGCACTACCTCGTGGCGACGGCGGGCCTGTACGGGTGGCACGTGGGACGGCAGCCGAACGGGCCGATCCGGCTCACCCGCCCCGGCTGGGCCCTCACCGTCGCCTTCCACTCCCACGGCGAGTTCCGGCACGCACGCGCACACGGACCCGCGGTGGAGAACGAGGACATGAACCTCACGGAGGTCCTGGACATCCTTGAGCAATGCGGCAAGCCGGTCCTGCCCGGGTAGCCACCCACCCGGGCCGAATTCGTACCCGAGCACCCGGGCCGCAAAGCCGGGACGTGGCCGCGCCCGCCGGCTGATGGCCAAGGTGTGCGTGTTCCGGGTGGCGGCGGGCGCATGCCGCAGACGCCGCTGGCTGCCAGCCGCACGACAGGAGTCATCCCGCTGACCGCCCGAAGGTGGGGCCTGCGCAGTTTCGCGGGCCTTCGCCTTGCCCCGGTCGGCCCTGCTGCGGCAGGAGCGTGGCCGGCGGTGGGGGCGGACAGCGGCGAGGTGCTGGGGATGACGGCGTCCAGGCCTTCGGCGGCCTCCAGGAGGAGCGGGTTCTCGCTGGGGCGGGGTGGAGGGCGGCGGCCGGGGTGCGGCCATGCGCAGCGCGGCGATGGCGTCCACCGTCCGTTCGGCGGGCTGCTGGCCGTCGGGGCGGCCCTGGGGCGCTGGGAGCCGAGGGCGCGGCCTGCGCGGGGACCGAGACCGCGGCGGGCGGCCGGATGGGTGCGACGCCTCGTTCAACGAGTCGGGTTCGCCGCAGTGGCGGTCGGCGTCCCGCTTGGGGCCATCAGGCGGGCGTACGGGGAAGCGCGGCGGGCGGGACGGGCCGGGGCGCCCCGACGTCGGCCGGCCCGGCCTGGACGAACTGGTCCCGGTCGGCGTCGTCCGCGGTTTCGCCCCGCGAGGCGGAAGGGTCGTCCTGGTCTCTGTCGTTTCGCTGGACGTCGATCCGCTCCAGCGTGTGTCGGGTGGCGTGCTCGTTCTGGTTAGGTCGGGCCGGCGGGTCGTGTCGCGGATGCCCTGCGCGGTGTAGCCGCCTCCGGCGCCCGGCGCCGGGGCGTTGTCGTCGAGGCCTGCGGTGGCGGTGGCCGGATCGGCGGAGGGGCTGAGCGAGGCGGCCGGGAGGGTGTCGTAGAGCCGGTCGGGCAGGGCCGGGTCGACGGGGTAGCCGCCGGGCCGGTGCCAGTTGTCGCGGCCGTGGGCGGTGTTGCGGCCGTGGGCGGTGTTGCGGGCCACGTCGCGCCGGATCAGGGCGCCGAGCAGGCCGAAGCCGCCGACGACCCCGACCAGGGCGAGTGCGCCTACGAGCGTGTCGGAATCCACGGCTCCACTTTCGCGCCGCCACCGACCGGCCACGAGTGGCAGGAATGACATGCCCCATCGAAATCCTGCCACCGGGTTCTCCCGGCGAGCCTTGCCACCTCGGTCGCCGCGCTGGACCCGGGGTCACGGCCTGATCAGGGGTGTCGCGCGGGATGGCGCCTTGAGTGGCCGGGATCGCCCGCGGGTTCCGCCACCCCGAATGGCCGCTCTCCGGCGCGCCAGTCACAGGAATCGGGCTTACGGTCGGTCAACAGCCGGACGAAGGGTGCCAGGAGGGACCCAGCGACCTCCTCCCGGCGAAGGACCCGTTCCATCTCCTGGGAACGGTGCGCCCGGCCCTGGCGGACAGCCCGGGTGGGGCACCGGCCCCGGCACGCCGGGCAACTCCTACGGCGCCCCACCGCCACCGCCTCCCCCGGCCCGGTCCAACAGCCGGTTCGGACGCGGGTGCCTGCTCGGCGGCTGCCTCGGTGTGCTCCTGGTCATCGTCATCGACATCGCCATCGTGGTCTCGGTCGGCAACGGCTCCGACAAACCGAGCTTCCCCGTCTCCTCCGGCGCTCCGCTCAGCGGCTCCAACAACACCGACCATCCGCCGGCCGGTGATGTCACCGTGGCGGGCTGTGAGATCAACGACGCGAAGTTCCCCGTCGCGCATCTGGAGATCCGCAACAACAGCTCCAAGGTGTCCACGTACTTCGTGACCTGGAGTTCACCGACCCCGCCGGCACCCGCCTCGGCGAAGGCGTCACCAGCTCCAGCGCCGTCGCCCCGGGCCAACTCGTCAGAACCGATACCACCGCCGTCGTCGAGGTCAACGGGAAGATCACCTGCCACGTCAACCACGTCGACCGCGTCGCCGGCTGACCCTGGTACTCCCCCGCCGAGGCCCGGTCGGCGGTTCAGAGGGGCCGTCAGCCGGCTACAGGTCGTGGAGGTTGGCGAGCTGGATGGTGTGGGCGGCCTATTCGGGGGTGTCGTGCAGGAAGGCGTTGCGGGTGGTGGGGTCGCCGAGGCGGTGCGCAACCGGGCGGCCGGTTGTGGCGCCCGCCGGTGATGGCCCGGATTGTGCGTCTCGGGTCCGGCGGGCGCTGACGGCAGCGTAGCGGCAGGTACGGCGCACAGGGGCATGACCTCGGCGGACCCGGGCGGGAAGACCAGTCATGCGCTCACGACCCGTGGCGGGCCACGGCGCGGTGAAGTCGTCGCTCACTAGTAGGGCTTGGTCAGGTTCGTATCGGTGTGGGTATGTCGCGGTGGCAGGTGGGGCAGGCGCCGGCCCAGGTGGCGAGGAGTGACTGCAGCTC
>NZ_JBHXKE010000165.1:0-21514 GCF_042722765.1 Kitasatospora sp. NPDC058406 | reverse complement strand
CGGCAGCACCGGTGTGCCGCTGGACGCGGACGCCGTCGAGGCGGTGCTCGGGCGGCTGACCAAGCCGTTCATGCTGGCCGGCGGGATCAGCGCGGTCAACTCCGCCGCGTACCGGACCGTCCGGAGCCGCCCCGGCTTCGACGGCATCGACGTGGACAGCGCCGCGCGCGGTCCGGGCGGCGCCTTCGACACGCAGCGGGTCGAGCGGATCAGGTCGGCCTGGCAGCCCGCCGCCGGGGCGTTCCCGGCGGCGCTGCTGGCCGCCCGGCTGCCGGTCGTCATGGAGCTCAAGGCCCGCAGCGCCCACGGCGAGGACCTGTTCCGCGGCCGGCCGGTGCGGGAGATCGTGGACCGGTACACCCGGCTGGGCGCGCCCGCGCTCTCGGTGGTCACCGGCTCCTGGTTCGGCGGCACCCCGGCGCTGCTGGACGAGGTCGTCGCCGCCACCGAACTGCCGGTCCTGGTCAAGGACTTCTTCACCAAGGACCGGCAGCTCGCGGCGGCCCGCGCGGCCGGTGCGGCGGCCGTCCTGCTCACCGCCACGGTGCTGCCGCGCGGGGTGCTGCCCGGGCTGATCGAGTCCGCCCTGGCCCACGGGCTGACCCCGTTCGTCGAGGTCACGGACGAACGCGAGCTGGCGACGGTGGTGCACGGCGAGTCCTGCGTGGTGGCCGTCAACAACAAGGACATCCGGCAGAAGGAACAGGACGCGCCCGACCTCGGCCGCAGCCTGCGCCTGCTGCCCGACGTCCTGGCCACCGGGACCAGGGTGCCCGTCAGCGCCAGCGGCATCGAGACGCCGCAGGACGCCAGGGGGCTGCTGGCCGCCGGGTACCGGGGCCTGCTGATCGGCACCGGCCTGCTGCGCCACCCCGACCTGGACGGCTGGTTCGGCGAGCTGGGCGAAGGAGCCGTGGCGACGTGGTGACCATCTACCCCCACCCCGCGGCGGAGACCGTGACCGCCGGGCTCTCGCTGCGGGCCGCGCTGGCCGGACTGCCGGTGCTCGGCCGGGACGAGCCGATCGCCCGCGAGGCGGTCGCCGCCGACTTCGCCGAGCGGTACTCCGGCGTGCCGGCGGTCGGCCTGGCCCGGCCCGAACCGGCGGTGCTGTACACCGGGGTGCTGCCCGACGCGGCCGGCCCGGCCGACGCGACGGACCCGCCCGCCCGTCCGGTGCCGTCCGGCCGCCCGGTCCCGCCGGTGCTGCTCGGGCTGTACGGCGACGAGGACCGGGTGCGCGGCTGGCTGCCCGGTCTGCCCCGGCACACCACGCCGCGGAGCGCCGCCGCCCTGGTGGCGGCGGGCCTCCCGCCGGTGCGGACGGACACCGCGCCCTGCCAGCAGGTGGTGGCGGGGGAGGTGGACCTGCGGGAGCTGCCGGTGCTCACCGCCACCCCCCGGGACGCCGGGCCGTACCTGACCGCCGCGCTCGTGCACGCGGGCGACGCCGCCACCGGGGGCAGCGCGCTCTCCGCGCACCGGATGCTGGTGATCGGCCGGGACCGGCTGACCGTCTGGATGGTGCCCGGCCGGCGGCTCGGGCAGCTCCACCAGGAGGCGGTGGCGCGCGGCGAACGCCTCCCGGTCACCGTCAACATCGGGGTGCCGCCCGCCGCGATGATCGCTTCGGCGATCAACTCCCGCTTCCTGCCGACCGGTTCGGACAAGCTGACGGTGGCCGGCGGCCTGGCCGGGGCGCCGGTCGGGCTCGTCCCCGCACTCACCCAGCCCGGTGCGACCGCGCTCGCGGAGAGCGAGATCGTGCTGGAGGGGTTCCTGGACGGCACGCTGGCCGACGAAGCCCTGCCGGGCTCCCCGCCGGACGGCTCGCTCCCGGAGTTCCTCGGCTACGACGGGCGGGCCAGGAGCGGACTGCCGGTGCTCACCGTCACCGGTGTCACCACCCGGCGCGACCCGCTCTACCAGGCCGTGATCGGGCCCGGCCGCGAGCAGTCGCACATCCTGGGCGCCGCCGGTGCGCTCTCGGTGGCCCTGTCGCTGCCGTCCGCGCCCGCGCTGCACGTGCACGACCTGCACTTCTCACCCGCGGGGGGCGGCATGCTCCTGCTCGCCGTCGCCGTCCGCAAGGAGTCCGCCGAGGGGGACCGGGCACTGGCCGCACTGGCCGAGGAGGTCGTGCGCCGGCACCCGTTCGTCAAGACGGTGCTCTTCACCGACGACGACGTCCGGATCCGCAGCGCCGAGGAACTGCTGTGGGCCCTCACCACCCGGGCCAACCTCGGCGCGGACTGCGTCGAACTGCCCGGGCACCCACCGGTCCCGATGGACCCGTCGCAGACCGCCGAATGGGCGGGGGAGCGCGGCGGTCCGCCGGAGGCGCCGGCCCGCACCTTCGTCGACGCCACCACCCCCTACCGGCTCCGCACCCGCACCGAACGCAGCTTCCGGTCCGCACAGAGCTGACCACCGGGGCCGGCGCACCCCGCACCGCGAGCGCCACCGCTCAACGACGCGTCACCGAGCACGATGCCACCTCCGAGGGGAAGACATGACTGGGCAGCACACGGCCGGGCGCCGGATCGCCCCAGCCGACTGGAACGACACCGCGCAGGAGCTGCCCGGCACGTCGGCGACCCTGACCGGGCTGCTCGCCGACCAGGCGGCCCGTACGCCGGACCGCACCGCGCTGATCTTCGAGGACACCGAGCTCAGTTACGCCGAACTCGACACCAGAGCCGAGCGGCTGGCCGCCCGTCTGCGGCTGCACGGGGCCGGCCCGGACCGGCTCGTGGCGCTCACCGTGCCGCGCTCGGTGGAGCTGGTGGTCGCCCTGCTGGCGGTGCTCAGGACCGGCGCCGCCTACCTGCCGGTCGACCCCGACTACCCGGCCGACCGGATCGCCTACCTGCTCGACGACGCGGCGCCGGTGCTGCTGCTCAGCCACAGCACCGTGGGCCACCCGGCCGGGGCGGGCGTCCCGACCCTCGTCCTGGACGAGCTCCCGGAGACCGACGGGACTCCCGACGGGGCGTCCACCGGAACACCGGTCGGGGCGCACGGCGGCCCGGGCGCCCCGAGCCCGGCCGACGCCGCGTACGTCATCTACACCTCCGGCTCCACCGGCCGCCCCAAGGGCGTCGTCGTCCCGCACGAGGGCATCGTCAACCGGCTCCACTGGATGCAGGCCGCGTACGGCCTGACCGAGGACGACCGGGTGCTCCAGAAGACCCCGTCCGGCTTCGACGTGTCGGTCTGGGAGTTCTTCTGGCCGCTGATCACCGGCGCCGTGCTGGTGGTCGCCCGCCCGGACGGACACCGCGACCCGGCCTACCTGGCCGAGCTGATCCGCGAACGCCGGATCACCACCGTGCACTTCGTCCCGTCGATGCTCCAGGCCTTCGTCGACGAGCCCGCCGCCGCCGGCTGCGCCGGGCTGCGCCGCGTGATCGCCAGCGGCGAGGCGCTGCCGGTCGAACTCGCGGCCCGCTTCCGGACCCTGCTGCCCGGCGTACCGCTGCACAACCTCTACGGGCCGACCGAGGCGTCCGTCGACGTCACCTTCTGGGAGTGCGTCCCCGAGCCGGGCGAGCTCTCCGTGCCGATCGGCCGGCCGGTCTGGAACACCCGGGTGCACGTGCTCGACGCCGAGCTGCGGCCGGCCGCGATCGGCGAGACCGGCGAGCTCTACCTCTCCGGCGTCCAGCTGGCCCGCGGCTACCTCGGCCGCCCCGGACTGACCGCCGAACGCTTCGTCGCCGACCCCTACGGGCCGCCCGGCACCCGGATGTACCGCACCGGCGACCTCGCCCGCTGGCGCGAGGACGGCGCGGTGGTGTACGCGGGCCGCGCCGACCACCAGGTGAAGATCCGCGGCCTGCGGATCGAACTGGGCGAGATCGAGGCGGTGCTGGACGCCCGGCCCGGCGTCGGCGCGTGCGCCGTGCTGGCCCGGGAGGACCGGCCCGGCAGCAGGCGGCTGGTGGCCTACCTGGTGCCGGAGCCCGACGGCGTCGTCGACGTCGCCGCGGTGCGCGAGGCCGCCGCCGCAGCCCTGCCCGAGTACATGGTGCCGAGCGCGTTCGTGCTGCTCGACGCCTTCCCGCTGACGCCGAACGGCAAGCTGGACCGCAAGGCCCTGCCGGCGCCCGCCGCCGCGCCGGACACCGTCCGGGCCGCTCCGCGCACGCCCACCGAGCTGATCCTGCACGACCTGGCCGCCGAACTGCTCGGCCTGCCGGAACTCTCGGTCGAGGAGAACTTCTTCGACCTCGGCGGCGACTCGATCCGCGCCATCCAGCTGGTCAGCCGGGCCCGCCGGGCCGGGTTCGCGCTCACCCAGCACGACGTGTTCACCCACCGCACCGTCGCGGCCCTTGCCGCCCTCGCCGGGGAGCCGGCCGAGGAGGCCGCCCTCGCGCTGCCCGCCCTGCCCGAGCCGCCCGCCGCCCAGGTGGCCCGGCTGCGCGCCGTCCAGCCCGACGCCGTCGAGTTCTGGCCGCTCTCCCCCCTCCAGCAGGGCCTGCTGTTCCACGCCGAGTACTCCAAGGGCGCCCTGGACGTCTACGCGGTCCAGCTGGTCTTCGAGCTGGACGCCGAGCCCGAGGCGCTGCGGACCGCGGTCGGCCGGTTGCTGGACCGCCACCCCAACCTCCGGGCCGGCTTCGCCCACGACGACCTGGAACCGCCCGTCCAGTTCGTCCCGGCCGGCGCCGATCCGGAGTTCACCGTCGTCGAGTACGTCGGCCCGAACGCGCCGCGCAAGGCCGCCGAGCTGTTCGACGCCGAGCGCCGGCGCGGATTCGACCTCTCCACGCCGCCGCTGGTGCGGATCGCCGTCGCCGAGCTCGGCCCGCGCGGCCGCCGCGCCGCCCTGACCTTCCACCACATCCTGGTCGACGGCTGGTCGCTGCCGGTACTGCTGGACGAGCTGTCCGCGCTGCTCGCCGGCGCCGAGCCGGGCCCGGTCACCCCCTACCGCGACTACCTGGCCCTGCTCGCCGGGCGCGACCAGGAAGCGTCCCGGGAGGCCTGGCGCACCCTGCTCGACGGGCTGGAGGAGCCCGTCCTGCTCGCCCCGGGCGCCGCCGGCGCCCGCATCGCCGACGAACTGCCCTGCGACCACTGGGTGGAGCTGTCCGCCGCGCTCACCGACCGGCTCGACGGCGTGCTGCGCGCCCGCGGGCTGACCCTCAACACCGCGGTCCAGGGCGCCTGGGCGCTGCTGCTGGCCCGGCTCACCGGCCGCGACGACGTGGTGTTCGGCGCCACCGTGTCGGGCCGGGCGCCCGAACTGCCCGGCATCGAGGGCATGGTGGGCCTGTTCATCAACACCGTGCCGGTCCGCGTCCGGATCGCCCCCGGGCAGACCCTGTCCGCGCTGCTGGCCGGGCTCCAGGAGCAGCAGGCCGCGATGGCCGCCCACCAGTACACCGGGCTGGCCGAGATCCAGCAACTGGTCGGCCACGGCGAGCTGTTCGACACCTTGACGGTCTTCGAGAGCTTCCCCGGGGACCGCACCGGCGCCGCCGTGGACAGCCGCTACGCCGTGCACTACCCGCTGGCCCTGCTCGTCCACCCCGGCGAGCGGCTGCGGCTGCGGCTGAGCCACCAGACCCACAGCTTCAGCCCCGCCGAGGCCGTCCGGCTCGGCGAGCGGCTGGTCCGGCTGCTGACCGCGCTGGCCGACGACCCGGAGCAGCGGACCACCGAGGTCTCGGTGCTCTCCGCGACCGAGCGCCACCGGGTGCTGGAGACCTGGAACGACACCGACGCGCCGGTGGTCCACCGGACGCTGCCCGCGCTGTTCCGGGCCCAGGCGGCCGAGACGCCCGACCACCTCGCCGTCCTGGCGGGCGACCGCCGGCTCACCTACGCCGAGCTCGACGCCCGGGCCAACCGGCTCGCCCACGAGCTGATCGACCGCGGCGTCGGGCCCGAGCAGTTCGTGGCCCTCGCCCTGCCCCGGGACGAGCGCGCGGTGGTCGCCCTGCTGGCCGTCCTCAAGGCCGGCGCCGGCTACCTGCCGGTCGACCCCACGTACCCGGTCGAGCGCATCGACTACCTGCTCCGGGACGCCCGGCCCGCCCTCGTGCTGACCGTCGGGGGAGTCGACCTGCCCGACACGGGGGTGCCCGCGCTGCTCCTCGACGAGCCCGGCCTCGCCGCCGCCCGCCCCGACACCGACCCGCAGGTGCCGCTGCGGCCCGAGCACCCGGCGTACGCCATCTACACCTCGGGCTCCACCGGCCGCCCCAAGGGCGTGGTGGTCCAGCACGCCTCGGTCGCCAACCTGGCGGCCTGGGCGCGCGAGGAGTTCGGACCGGAACGCCTCGCGCACGTGCTGCTCACCACCTCGCTCAACTTCGACGTCTCGGTGTTCGAGCTGTTCGGACCGCTGCTCTCCGGCGGCACCGTCGAGGTGCTGCCCGACCTCCTCGCGCTCGCCGACCGCGGCGGCCGCCCCGCCACGCTGATCAGCGGCGTGCCCTCCGCGCTCGCCCAGCTGGTCGTCCAGGGGGACCTGGACGCCAGGGCCGGCACCGTCGTCCTGGCGGGCGAGGGCCTGCCCGCCCAGGCCGCCACCGACATCGCGGCGGCCCTCGGCGCCGACCGGCTGGCCAACATCTACGGCCCCACCGAGGCCACCGTCTACGCCACCGCCTGGTACGGCACCGGCGCGGTGGACGCCGCCCCGCCGATCGGCCGGCCGCTGCGCCGCACCCGGGTCTACGTGCTGGACGCCGGGCTCCGCCCGGTGCCGGCCGGTGTCGCCGGCGAGCTGTACATCGCCGGTGACGGCGTGGCCCGCGGCTACCTGGGCCGCCCCGCGCTGACCGCCGAGCGGTTCGTCGCCGACCCGCACGGCGCCCCGGGCACCCGGATGTACCGCACCGGCGACCTCGCCCGCTGGACGGCCGACGGCCAGGTCGAGTACCTCGGCCGGCTCGACCACCAGGTGAAGATCCGCGGCTTCCGGATCGAACTCGGCGAGATCGAGGCCGAACTGGCCGGGGTCGACGGCGTCACCCAGGCCGTCGCCACGGTCCGCGAGGACCGCCCCGGCGACCGCCGCGTGGTCGGCTACGTGACCGGCACCACCGGGCCCGACGAGGTGCGGCGCGTCCTCGCGCAGCGGCTGCCGGCCCACCTGGTGCCGTCCGCGGTCGTGGTGCTGGAGGCGTTCCCGCTCAACCCGAACGGCAAGCTGGACCGCAAGGCGCTGCCGGCGCCCGCCGCCGAGGCCGGGGCAGGCCCCGGCCGGGCCGCCCGGGGCCTGCCCGAGGAACTGCTCTGCGACCTGTTCGCCGAGGTGCTCGGTGTCGACCGGGTCGGCGTGCAGGACGACTTCTTCGCCCTCGGCGGCCACTCACTGCTCGCCACCCGCCTGGTCAGCCGGATCCGCACCGCCTTCGGTGCCGAGCTCGGCGTCCGCGCGCTGTTCGACGCGCCCACGCCCGAGGCCCTGGCGCTGCAACTGGACGGCGCGGCCACCGCCCGGGCCCCGCTGGGCCGTCGCCCGCGGCCCGCGCACCCGCCGCTCTCCTACGGCCAGCAGCGGCTCTGGTTCCTCAGCCGGATGGACGAGAACCCGGCCGCCGGCCACATCCCGGTCGCCCTGCGCCTGGGCGGCCCGCTGGACCGGGCGGCACTCACCGCGGCGCTGGCCGACGTCACCGCCCGGCACGAGGCGCTGCGCACCCTCTTCCCGGCCCGGGACGGCGAGCCCTACCAGCTGGTGCTGCCCGAGGCCGCCCCCGGGCTGCCGGTCACGCCGGTCCCGGCCGCGGGCCTCGCGGCCGCCCTGACCGCCTCGGCGGCCCGCCCGTTCGACCTCGCCGCCGAACCCCCGCTGCGCGCCGAGCTGTTCGAGCTCGGTGAGCAGGAGCACGTCCTCCTGCTGGTGCTGCACCACATCGCCGCCGACGGCTGGTCGATCGCGCCGCTGCGCCACGACCTGGCCCGCGCCTACGCCGCGCGGACCGTCGGCGACGTCCCGCGCTGGGACGAACTTCCCGCGCAGTACGTCGACTTCGCGCTCTGGCAGCGCGAGGCGCTCGGCTCCGAGGACGAGGCGGACAGCCCGTACGCCCGCCAGCTCGACCACTGGCGCCAGGCGCTGGCCGCGCTGCCGGACCAGCTCGAACTGCCCACCGACCGGCCCCGGCCGGCCCGGGCGAGCTACCGCGGCGAGAGCGTCCCCTTCGAGCTGGACGCCGAGCTGCACCGCGGGCTGCTGGCACTCGCCCGCTCCGAGCAGGCCACCCTGTTCATGGTGCTGCAGGCCGCCCTCGCGACCCTGCTCGGCAAGCTCGGCGCCGGCACCGACATCCCGATCGGCAGCCCCGTCGCCGGCCGCACCGACGAGGCCCTGGACGGCCTGGTCGGCCTCTTCATCAACAACCTGGTGCTGCGCACCGACACCTCCGGCGACCCGGCCTTCACCGAGCTGCTGCGCCGCGTCCGCGACACCGACCTCGCCGCCTACGGCAACCAGGACGTGCCGTTCGAGCGGCTGGTGGAGGCGCTGAACCCGACCCGCTCGCTCGCCCGCCACGCGCTGTTCCAGGTCTTCCTGGCCCTGCAGAACACGCCCGACGCCGACCACGGACTGACCGGCCTCAGCACCGAGCCGGTCGAGGTCGCCCTCGACGCCGCCAAGTTCGACCTCTCGCTGTACTGCGAGGAGCGGCCCGGCGGCGGCATCACCGGCGTCGCCGAGTACAGCCTCGACCTCTACGACCGGTCGAGCGTCGAACTGCTGCTCACCAGGCTGCGCCGGCTGCTGGAGGCCGTCGTCGCCGACCCCGGCAGCCGCCTCGGCGGCCTCGACGTCCTCGGTGACGACGAGCGGGACCGGCTGCTGCACGACTGGAACGACACCGGCCGCGCCCTGCCCGCGCAGAGCCTGCCCGAGCAGTTCGAGGCCGTCGCCCGGGCCACCCCGGACGCGCTCGCGGTCGTCGCCGGCACCGAGCGGCTGACGTACCGGGAGCTCGACGAGCGCGCCAACCGGCTCGCCCACCTGCTGATCGCCGAGGGCGTGCGGCCCGAGCAGTTCGTCGCGCTGGCCCTGCCGCGGACCGCGGACCTGGTCACCGCGCTGCTCGCCGTCCTCAAGACCGGCGCCGGCTACCTGCCGCTGGACGTGGACTACCCGGCCGAGCGGATCACCTACATGCTCCGGGACGCGGCCCCCGCCCTGGTCGTCACCACCTCCGACACCCCCGTCGACGGCGTCGTGCCCCGGCTGCTCCTCGACCGCGAGGACCGGCTCGCCGACCTGCCCACGACGTCCCCGGGCATCACCGTGGACCCCGCCACCCCGGCGTACGTGATCTACACCTCCGGGTCCACCGGCCGCCCCAAGGGCGTCGTCGTGCCCCGTTCCGCGCTCGGCAACTTCCTGGCCGCGATGGGCGAGCAGTTCCCGATGACCGCCGACGACCGCCTGCTCGGCGTCACCACCGTCGCCTTCGACATCGCCGCACTGGAGATGTACCTGCCGCTGCTGGCCGGCGCGGGGCTGGTGGTCGCCGCCAAGGAGACCGTCCAGGACCCGGCCGCGCTCGCCGCACTGATCGCGACCGAGCGGGTCCGCGTGGCCCAGGCCACCCCCTCGCTCTGGCAGGCGCTGATCGCCACCCACCCGCAGGCACTCGCCGGGGTACGGGTCCTCGTCGGCGGCGAGGCCGTGCCGCCAGCCCTGGCCGCCCGGCTGCGCGAACTGTCCGCCGGCGTCAGCAACATGTACGGCCCCACCGAGACCACCGTCTGGTCCACCTCCGCGGCACTGGACGGGCGCCCCGGCGCACCCGTCATCGGCCGGCCCGTCCACAACACCCGCATCCGCCTCCTCGACGGCAACCTCGCCCTCACCGCCCCCGGCGTCCCCGGCGAGCTGTACATCGCCGGCGAGGGCCTGGCCCGCGGCTACCTCGGCCGCCCCGGGCTGACCGCCGAGCGCTTCACCGCCGACCCGTACGGCCCGCCCGGCAGCCGGATGTACCGCACCGGCGACCTCGCCCGCTGGACGGCCGACGGCCACCTCGACTACCTCGGCCGGGTCGACCAGCAGGTCAAGCTGCGCGGCTTCCGGATCGAGCTCGGCGAGATCGAGTCCGTGCTCGCCGCCCACCCGCGCGTGGCGCAGGCCGCCGTCCTGGTCCGCGAGGACCAGCCCGGCGACAAGCGGCTCGTCGGGTACGTGGTGCCCGCCGCGGCCGACACCCCGGACGCCACCGGCCCCGACCCGGCCGAGCTGCGCCGGCACGCCGCGACCGAGCTGCCCGACTACATGGTGCCCGGCGCCGTCCTGCTGCTCGACCGGCTGCCGCTCACGCCCAACGGCAAGCTCGACCGCAAGGCCCTGCCCGCCCCCGCCTACGAGGACGAGCAGGGCGCCCGGGCCGGCCGCGCGGCGCGCACCGTCCAGGAGGAGCTGATCGCCGGCCTGTTCGCCGAGGTGCTCGGCCTGCCCTCGGTGCCGCTGGAGGAGAGCTTCTTCGCCCTCGGCGGCCACTCCCTGCTCGCCATCCGCCTGATCAGCCGGATCCGGGCCCTGTTCGACGCCGAGCTGAAGATCCGCCACCTGTTCGAGGCGCCGACCGTGGCCGGCCTCGCCGAACGGCTCGCCGGCGCCGCCGGCGCCCGCCCCGCACTGCGCCGCCACGAGCGACCCGAGCGGCTGCCGCTCTCCTACCAGCAGGGCCGCCTCTGGTTCCTCAACCGCTTCGAGGGCGGCTCGCCGCTGTACAACATCCCGATCGCGCTGCACCTCGACGGGCCGCTCGACCGGGCCGCGCTCGAAGCGGCGCTCGCCGACGTGACCGGCCGCCACCAGGCCCTGCGCACCCTCTTCCCGGAGTTCGACGGCGAGCCGTACCAGCGGGTCCTCGACCCGCAGGAGGCCCGCCCCCGGCTGCACGAGCGGGCGTCGACCCGCGAGACCCTCGCCGGCGACCTGCACGCCGCCTCCACCGGCGGCTTCGACCTCGCCACCGAGATCCCGCTGCGCGCCCACCTGCACGCCCTGGGCGAGCGGGAACACGTGCTGCTGCTGGTCCTGCACCACATCGCCGCCGACGGCCCGTCCACCACCCCGCTCACCCGCGACCTCTCCCGCGCCTACGCGGCCCGGACGGCGGGCTCCGCCCCGCAGTGGGACGAACTGCCCGTCCAGTACGGCGACTACACGCTCTGGCAGCGCGAGGTGCTCGGCTCCGAGGAGGACGAGCAGAGCCCGTTCTCCCAGCAGCTCGGCTTCTGGCGCACCGCGCTGGACGGCCTGCCCGACCAGCTCGACCTGCCCACCGACCGGCCGCGCCCGGCGGTCGCCGGCTACCGCGGCGGCACCGTCCCGCTGCGCATCGACGCCGGGCTCCACCGCCGGATCCAGGAGGTGGCCCGGGAGAACGGCGCCACCGTGTTCATGCTGCTCCAGACCGCGCTGGCCACCCTGCTCACCCGGCTCGGAGCCGGCGAGGACATCCCGATCGGCAGCCCGATCGCGGCCCGCACCGACGACGAACTCGACGAGCTGGTCGGCTTCTTCGTCAACACCCTGGTGCTGCGCACCGACACCTTCGGCGACCCGGCCTTCACCGAGCTGCTGGACCGCGTCCGCACCCACGACCTCGCCGCGTACGCCCACCCGGACCTGCCGTTCGAGCGGCTGGTCGAGCTGGTCAACCCGGCCCGGTCGCTGGCCCGCCACCCGCTGTTCCAGGTGATGCTGGCCTTCCAGGAGAGCCTCACCGCCGAACTCGACCTGCCGGGGCTGACCGGTCGCGCCGAGATCGTCCCGCTCGGGCTGGCCAAGTTCGACCTCGCACTCGACCTGGTCGAGCGGCGCGGCACGGACGGCCTGCCGGCCGGGATCGAGGGCGTCGTCGAGTACAGCGCCGACCTGTTCGACCGCGGGACCGCCGAGCGGTTCGCCGGACACCTGCTGCGCCTGCTGGAGAGCGCGGTCGCCGACCCCGGCCGCCGCATCGGCGAGCTGGAGGTCCTCGGCACCGACGAGCGGCGGCTGCTGCTGCACGGCTGGAACGACACCGCCCGCGAGGTCCCGGCCGCGACCCTGCCGGAGCTGTTCGAGGCCCAGGCGGCCCGCACCCCCGACGGCGACGCCGTGGTCTTCGGCGACACCGTGGTCTCGTACCGCGAGCTCAACGAACGGGCCAACCGGCTCGCCCACCGCCTGATCGGCCTCGGCGTCGGCCCCGAGCAGTTCGTCGCGCTCGCCGTGCCCCGCTCGGTCGAGATGGTCGTGGGACTGCTCGGCGTGGCCAAGGCCGGCGCCGCCTACCTGCCGATCGACCCCGGCTACCCGGCCGACCGCATCGCGTACATGCTGGCCGACGGAGACCCGGCGCTGGTGCTCACCACCGGGGCCGTCGCCGACCGGCTGCCCGCCGCGGACCGCCCGGTGATCGTCCTCGACCACCCGGAGGAGGACCGGTCGCAGCCGGCCGTCGACCCGACCGACGCGGACCGCACCGCGCCGCTCACCCTCGACCGGCCCGGCTACGTCATCTACACCTCCGGCTCCACGGGCCGCCCCAAGGGCGTGGTGGTCACCCACCGCGGCATCGCCTCGGTGGCCGGCACCCACGTCGACCGGCTCGGGCTCGGCCCCGGAAGCCGCTTCCTGCTGGTCGTCTCGATCAGCTTCGACGTGTCGATGGCCGACATCGTGATGACGCTCTCCTCGGGCGCCGCCCTGGTGGTGCCCGGACCGGACCAGCAGGCCGCCGGCCAGGAGCTGTATGACCTGATCAGCCGGCACGGCGTCACCCACACCGACCTGGTCGCCCCGATGCTGGCCTCGCTGCCCGACGGGGACCTGCCCACCCTGCGCGGCTTCGTGGTCGGCGGGGAGGCCCTGCCCGCCGACATGGTCGAGCGCTGGTCCCCGGGCCGCACCGTGATGCAGGTCTACGGCCCCACCGAGACCACCGTCGTCGCCACCATGAGCGACCCGCTCAGCCCCGCCCCGCAGGCCCCGCCGATCGGCCGCCCGATCTGGAACACCCGCACCCACGTCCTGGACGCCGGCCTGCGGCCCGTCCCGGTCGGCGTGCCGGGCGAGCTCTACATCGCCGGATCCGGCCTGGCCCGCGGCTACTGGCAGCGGCCCGGTCTGACCGCCGAGCGCTTCGTCGCCGACCCGCACGGCCCGGCCGGCAGCCGGATGTACCGCACCGGCGACCTGGTGCGCCGACGCCCGGACGGCAACCTGGAGTTCCTCGGCCGGGTCGACCACCAGGTCAAGGTGCGCGGCTTCCGGATCGAGCTCGGCGAGATCGAGACCGCACTGGCCCGCCACCCCGGCGTCGCGGCGGGCGCCGTGGTCGTCAGCGAGGGCGCCGGCGGCGTCAAGCGGCTGGTCGGCTACGCCGTCCCCGCCACCGGCGCCGGCCTCGACCCGGCGGAGGTGCGCGCCTTCCTCGGCGGCGCCCTGCCCGACTACATGGTGCCGACCGTCGTCGTGGTCCTGGACGCGCTGCCGCTGACGCCCAGCGGCAAGACCGACCGCAAGGCGCTGCCCGAACCGGACTTCGGCACCGCCGTGTCCGGCCGGGAGCCCCGCACCCCGCAGGAGGAGGCGCTCTGCACCCTGTTCGCCGACCTGCTCGGCCTGCCCAGGGTCGGCATCGACGACAGCTTCTTCGACCTCGGCGGCCACTCCCTGCTCGCCACCCGGCTGGCCGGGCGCATCCGCACCGTCCTGGGCGTGGAGGTCGGCATCCGCACGCTCTTCGCGGCGCCGACCGTCGCCCGCCTGGCCGAGGAGCTCGGCGCCGCCGAACAGGCCCGCCCCGCGCTGACGGCCGGCCCGCGCCCGGAGGTCGTCCCGCTCTCCTTCGCCCAGCGCCGGCTCTGGTTCCTCAACCGGCTGGAGGGACCGAACGCCACCTACAACATCCCGCTCTCCTTCCGGCTGCGGGGTCCGCTGGACCGCGCGGCGCTGCGGGCCGCCCTGGCCGACCTGACGGACCGTCACGAAAGCCTGCGCACCGTCTTCCCCGACCACGACGGCACCGCGCGCCAGCACCTGCTGGCGCCCGCCGACGCCGCCCCGGACCTGGAGGTCCTCGGGACCGACGAGGACGGGCTCGCCGGCGCGGCCCGCGCCGCCGCCGCGCACGCCTTCGACCTGGCCACCGAGATCCCGCTGCGGGCCACCCTGTTCGCCCTCGGCGACCAGGACCACGTCCTGCTGCTCACCCTGCACCACATCGCCACCGACGGCTGGTCGATGGCCCCGCTGACCCGCGACCTCGCCACCGCCTACGCCGCGCGCAGCGCCGGCCGTACCCCCGGGTTCGCACCCCTGCCGGTCCAGTACGCCGACTACACCCTCTGGCAGCAGCGGGTGCTCGGCGCCGCCGACCGGCCGGGCAGCGTGCTCGCCGGCCAGCTCGACCACTGGCGGCGGGCGCTGGACGGCCTGCCGGAGGAGCTCGCGCTGCCCACCGACCGGCCCCGGCCGGCCGTGGCCGGCCACCGCGGCGAGGGCCTGGACTTCCGGGTCGACGCCCCGCTGCACGACGCCCTGGCCCGCCTGGCCAGGCAGCAGCAGGCGAGCCTCTTCATGGTCCTGCAGGCAGGTCTCGCCACCCTCTTCGGCGCCCTCGGCGCGGGATCGGACATCCCGTTCGGCACACCGATCGCCGGGCGCACCGACGAGGCGCTCGACGACCTGGTCGGCTTCTTCCTGAACACGCTGGTCCTGCGGACCGACACCTCGGGCGACCCGACGTTCCGCGAACTGGTCGACCGGGTCAAGGAGGCCGACCTGGCCGCCTACGCCCACCAGGACCTGCCGTTCGAGCACCTCGTCGAGGCCCTCAACCCCGTCCGCTCGCCCGCCCGGCACCCGCTGTTCCAGGTGCTGCTGACGGTGCACAACAACGCCGAGCCGGCCTTCGAGCTGCCCGGCCTGCGCACCGAGCTGTACGACACCGAGCAGAGCGGTGCCAAGTTCGACCTCGCCGCGCACTTCAGCGAGCGCTTCCACCCGGACGGCACGGCGGCCGGACTGGACGGCACCCTGCAGTTCGACGTCGACCTCTACGACCGCGCCACCGCCCGCGGGCTGGTCGACCGGCTGATCCGGCTGCTGACCCAGGCCGTCGCCGCGCCCGACCGGCCCGTCGGCAGGCTCGACGTGCTGGAACCGGTCGAGCACGAGCTGCTGCTCCACGACTGGAGCGGCGGCGAGCGGCCGGTGCCCGTCGTGCCCGTCCCCGAGCTGTTCGAGGCGCAGGCCGCCCGGACGCCCGACCGCCCCGCCCTGCGGGTCGCCGGGCAGACCCTCACCTACGCGGAGCTCAACGCCCGCGCCAACCGCCTCGCCCGGCTGCTGGTCGAGCGCGGCGCCGGCCCGGAGCGGCTGGTCGCCCTGGCCCTGCCGCGCTCGGCTGAGCTGGTGGTGGCGCTGCTCGCGGTCCTCAAGTCCGGTGCCGCGTACCTGCCCGTCGACCCCTCGCACCCCGAGGACCGGATCGCCTACACCCTGGAGGACGCGGCACCGACCCTGCTGCTCACCACCCTGGAGGTGGGCGCCGGACTGCCGGTCGTCGACGGCCCCGAGGTCTGGGAGCTGGACCGGCCCGACGTGACCGGCCTGCTGTCCGGCCAGCGGGACACCGACCTGACCGACGCCGACCGGCTCGGCCGGCTGACGCCCCGCCACCCCGCGTACGTCATCTACACCTCGGGCTCCACCGGCCGCCCCAAGGGCGTACTGGTCGAGCACCGCTCGGTGGCGGACTACCTGGGCTGGACGGCGGCCGACTACCCGAGCGCCGGCGGCGCGGCCCTGGTGCACTCGCCGGTCTCCTTCGACCTGACGGTGACCGCGCTGTGGACCCCGCTGGTGGTCGGCGGCTGCGTGCACCTGGCCGCCCTGGAGGAGGACCCGCTGACCTCGGCCGCGCTCGCCGAGCAGCCGGTGACCTTCCTCAAGGCGACCCCGAGCCACCTGCCGCTGCTGGCCGCGCTGCCCGACGCGTTCTCGCCCGCCGGGGAACTGCTGCTCGGCGGCGAGGCGCTGACCGGCGCGGTGGTCGCCGACTGGCGGCGCCGGCACCCGGACGCCACCGTGGTCAACGTGTACGGGCCGACGGAGGCGACGGTCAACTGCACCCAGTACCGGATCGCCCCCGGCGAGCCGCTGGCCGACGGCGCGGTGCCGATCGGCCGGCCGTTCGCCAACACCCGGGCGTACGTGCTCGACCCGCAGCTGCGGCTGGCCGCCCCCGGCGTCTCCGGCGAGCTGTACGTCGCCGGTGCCAGCCTGGCCCGCGGCTACCTCGGCCGCCCCGGGCTGACCGCCGAGCGCTTCACCGCCGACCCGTACGGCCCGCCCGGCAGCCGGATGTACCGCACCGGCGACCTCGCCCGCTGGACCGCGGACGGCCAGCTGGTCTACCTCGGCCGCGCCGACGACCAGGTGAAGCTGCGCGGCTTCCGGATCGAGCCCGGCGAGATCGCCGCCGCGCTGACCGGCCGTCCGGACATCGTCTCCGCCGCCGTGGTGGTGCGCGAGGACGTCCCCGGTGACCAGCGCCTGGTCGGCTACGTCGTCCCGGCGGCCGGCCCGCTGGACGGCTCCGCGATCCGGGCCGCGCTCGGCCGGACGCTGCCCGCCTACATGGTGCCGTCCGCGCTGGTCGAGCTGGAGCGCCTGCCGCTCACGCCCAACGGCAAGCTGGACCGCCGCGCCCTGCCCGTACCGGACGCGGCCCCGTCGCTGCCCGGGCGCGCACCGCGGACGGCGCTGGAGAAGGAGCTGTGCGCCGCCTTCGCGGAGGTGCTCGACGTCCCGGCGGTCGGGGTCGACGACGGCTTCTTCGACCTCGGCGGCCACTCCCTGCTCGCCGCGCGGCTGATCGCCCGGCTGCGCGGGACCACCGGGGCCGACCTGGGCATCCGCGCCCTGTTCGAGGCGCCCACCGTCGCCCGGCTGGCCGAGCGGGTCACCGCCGGCGCGGCGGGGACGCTCACGCGGTCGGACGACTTCGCCCCGCTGCTGCCGCTGCGCGCGGAGGGCACCCTGCCGCCGCTGTTCGCCGTCCACCCGGCGGCCGGCATCGCCTGGGTGTACTCCGGCCTGCTGCGCGAACTGGAGCCCCAGCGCCCGCTGTACGGCCTCCAGGCCCGCTCGCTGACCGGACCGGACGGCGCGCCGGCGACGCTCGCCGAGATGGCCGAGCAGTACCTCGCGCTGATCCGCGAGGTCCAGCCCGAGGGTCCGTACCACCTGCTGGGGTGGTCGTTCGGCGGCACGGTCGCGCACGAGATCGCCGTCCGGTTGTGCGAGCGGGGCGAGCAGGTCGCGCTGCTGGCCCTGCTCGACAGCTACCCGGCTCCGCGCCCCCAGGACGGTCTGACGGATGATCAGCAGGCGCTGGCGGATCTTCTTGACTCGCTAGGTCACCCGGTGCAGACTGGCGCCGTTGAGGCGCTCACGCCAGAGCGGGCGCTGGACCTGCTCAGGGCGCGACAGAGCCCGCTCGCCGAGCTGACGCCCGGACAACTGGTGGACCTGGCCCGCGGGTTCGTCCGGAACCTGGACCTGGCGAGCCGGTTCACGCCCCGCCGGTTCGACGGCGACCTGCTGTTCTTCACCGCCACGGCGGACAAGTCGGCCGACGACCCGACCGCCCACGACTGGGCGGCGCACATCACCGGGACGGTCCACGACCACCCGGTGGACTGCGAGCACGGCGCGATGACCCGTCCGCAGCCGATCGGCCGGATCGGCTCGGTGCTCGCCGCCGAGCTGCGCCGGACCGCGACCGGCTGAACCCCGCAACCCGCCGGGCCGGTCACCCGCGGCCGGCCCGGCTCCGCCCCGCTCCACCGAGAGGAACGCCCGATGAGCACCAACCCGTTCGAGAACGCCGACGGCAGCTACCTGGTCCTGGTGAACGAGGAGGGGCAGCACTCCCTCTGGCCGGTCACCGTGGCGGTCCCGGCCGGCTGGGACACCGCCTTCGGCCCCGACAGCCGCCAGTCCGCCCTCGACCACATCGAGGCCAACTGGACGGACCTGCGCCCGCGCAGCCTGGCCGAGCACGCCTGACCGGCGGACGCCCGACCGGCGCACGCCCGGCCCGCACGAGGGGCCGGGCCACCGAGGAGAGAACGATGAGCGAGCGAAACGAGGCCGGCCGATGAGTGCCACCGACACCGACCCGGAGACCGGTCGCCCCGGCGTGCCGGAGCGGCTGCGAAACCCGTGGGTGGCGATGTTCGCCATCTGCTTCACCCAGGCGGTGGTCCTGCTGGACACCACGGCGGTGAACGTGGCCGTGCCCTCGCTGGCCGAGGGCCTGGGCGCAGGCGTCGACCAGGTGCTCTGGATGATCAACGCCTACCTGCTCTCCTACGCGGTGCTGCTGGTCACCGGCGGCAGGCTGGGCGACCTGTACGGCCCGCGCAGGATGTTCCTGATCGGCCTGGCCGTGTTCGTCCTCTCCTCGGCGGCCTGCGGCATCGCGCAGACGCCCGGCCAGGCGATCGCGGCCCGCGTCCTCCAGGGTGTCGGCGGCGCGCTCCAGACCCCGCAGGCGATGGCCGTCATCACCCGGATGTTCCCGGCCGACCGGCGCGGCGCCGCGATGGGCGTCTGGGGCTCCTTCGCGGGGATCGTCGCCGCCGCGGGACCCACCCTCGGTGGCTTCCTGGTCTCCTGGCTCGGCTGGCGGGGCATCTTCTACATCAACATCCCGGTCGGGGTGATCGGCGCGATCCTGGTGCTGACCTTCGTCCCGGCCCTGGAGCCGAACCGCAAGCACCGGATCGACGTCCTCGGCTCGGTCCTGCTCACCGTCGCCGTGTTCTGTGTGGTGTACGGCCTGATGGAGGGCGAGTCCCACCACTGGGGCCGGCTCTGGGGGCCGCTCACCGTGCCGATGCTGATGGTGATCGGCGTGGTGGTGCTCGGACTCTTCCTGGTGGTCGAACGGGGCCGGCAGGACCGCGACCCGCTGGTGCCGTTCGCGATCCTGCGGGACCGCAACTTCACCGTGATGGCCGTGGTGGTGGGCGCGCTGCCGTGCGGCCTCGGCGGCATGCTCCTGCTCACCCCGCTCTACCTCCAGGAGGTGCAGGAGTTCAGCGCCTTCCAGGCCGGTCTGCTGATCGCCGTCGCCCCGCTGGTCTCGATCTTCGCCGCGCCGTACTCCGGCCGGTTCTGCGACCGCTTCGGCGGCAAGTACGTGATGGTGGCGGGTCTCACCCTCTTCGCGGTCGGGATCGCGCTGCTGGCGGCCCTGATCCGCGCCGACTCCGGCTGGACGGCGCTGCTGCCCGGCCTGGTCTTCGTGGGCCTCGGCATGGGCGTGGCCTACGCCCCGGCCGGGGTGGTCGCCTTCGAGAAGATCGAGCCCGCCATGTCCGGCGCCGCGTCGGGCCTGTTCAACACCACCCGGCTCTGCGGCAGCCTGCTCGGCAGCGCCTCGGTGGGCGCGCTCCTGCAGGCCCGCCTCGTCGGCGGCGACACGACCGGCGCCGTCCGCGCCACCTACCTGCTGCCGGTCGGCTTCCTCGTGGCCGGTGCGCTGGTCACCCTGCTGGTCCGGCGCTCGCGGCCGGCGGCCGCGGACGCCGGCGACGGTCCCGCCGGCGCGGCGCCTGCGCGGGCCACCAGCGGGAGCGGCAAGTCCTGACCGTCCGGCACCGCCCAAGCACGACCGACTTCCACCGGAGCTCCAGGCTCCACCGGAGCTCCAGGCTCCACCGGAGCTCCAGGCTCCGCCGGGCCACCGGCACCCGCCCGGGCCCGCATTCACCTTCGCCAGGGGGGCAAGGCAGTGCACTTCAGTCTCTTCTACTTCGCGGACGGCCAAGGTCGTGGACGGGAGCAGTACCGGCTGCTGCTGGAGGGCGCGCGGTTCGCCGACGCCCACGGCTTCAGCGCGGTCTGGACGCCGGAGCGGCATTTCCACGAGTTCGGCGGCCAGTACCCCAACCCGGCGGTCATCGGCGCGGCGCTGGCCTCCGTCACCGAGCGGATCGGCATCCGGGCCGGCAGTGTCGTGGGCCCGCTGCACCACCCGGTGCGGATCGCCGAGGAGTGGTCGGTGGTCGACAACCTCTCCGAGGGCCGGGTGGGCCTCTCCTTCGCCTCCGGCTGGCACGCCAACGACTTCGTCCTGCGCCCGGAGAACTACGCCGGCCGCAAGGAGGTGCTGATCGAGACCATCGACACGGTCCGGCGGCTGTGGCGCCAGGAGGAGGTCACGCTGCCGAACGGTGACGGCAACCCGGTGGCCGTGCGCAGCTACCCCGCGCCCGTCCAGTCCGAGCTGCCGGTGTGGCTCACCAGCGCGGGCAGCCCCGACACCTTCCGGCAGGCCGGTGAGCAGGGCCTCGGCCTGCTCACCCACCTCCTCGGCCAGGACCTGGAGGACCTGGCCAAGAAGATCGCCGCCTACCGCGCCGCCCTGCCCGGGGGCGCCGGGGGAGCGGCGGGCCAGGTGGCGCTGATGCTGCACACCTTCCTCGGCACCGACCGCGACGCCGTCCGGGAGACCGTCCGCCGGCCCTTCACCGACTACATCCGCAGCTCGATCGGCCTGATCATGAAGGCGGCCGGGGACATCCTGCCGGGCGTCAACCCGGACGAACTCGACGCGGACGACCTGGAGTTCCTGGTCGAGCGCTCCTTCGACCGGTACTTCGACACCGGCGGCCTGTTCGGCACCGTCGAGGACGGCCTGGCCACCCTGGAGCGCCTCGACGCGCTCGGCATCGACGAGGTGGCCTGCCTGATCGACTTCGGGGTGGACCCCGACCAGGTGCTGGCCGGACTGGAGCACCTGGACCGTCTCAAGGACGCCTGGGCCGCGCGCGGGGCGGGATCGTGAACCTCCTGCTGGTCACCGGCACCGTCGCCGGAACGTCCAGCTGCCACGCGCTCACCCGGCTGATCGGCGAGCGGGCCGAACTCACCGGACAGCTCACGGCCGGTGAGCTCGACCGGTCGCTGCTGGCGCTGCCCCCCCTCGACGCGGACCGCTACCGCAGCGGCGAACTGCTGCGGGAACCGGCGGTCGACCGGCTGTACAAGGAGGTGGCCGCCGCCGACGCCGTCGTGCTGGCCACGCCGGTCCAGCACGGCAGCCTCTCGGGGGTGCTCAAGAACCTCCTGGACCACCTGCCGGACGGCTCGCTCGCCGACCGGCCCGTCCTGGTCGCGGCCACCGCGACCAGCCTGCACAACGCCTCCGGCGCCTGCGACCACCTGCGGACGGTGGTCCGGGCCCTGGACGGCTGGGCGGTGCCCACCCACCTGGTGGCGCAGCGCAGCGACCTCGCCGACCCGGCGGCCCGTGCGGCGCTCACCGCCCGGATCGACGTGGCGGTGGCCGAACTGGCCCGGTTCGCCTCGGCCCTGGGGCCGGCGGTCCGCTGACCCCGGGGCCGTGCGCCCGTACCGCGTTCACCGGCCGGTGGGGGGGGGGGGGAGGGCCCCCCCCCGCCCCGGTAGGCCGCGCCCCCAACGCCGACCGCATATGACCCCCCCCCCCCCCCG